>NZ_JASKYR010000473.1:0-5372 GCF_041028215.1 Streptomyces flavofungini | reverse complement strand
CGTCGGCCCCCACCCGCTCGGTGAACGACGGCCACCCCTCCGCGTAGCCGGCGGCAGCCGAAAGCGCGCCCTTCGCCGCGAGGGTGACCGCCGCCAGCGTGAACGCCACCACGGGATCGGCGTTGGCGTCCGCCGCCGAGGAGACGACGATGCCCCGGTCCCACACCGCCTGAGTCACCATCGGTTTGACGGAGCCCGCCGCGTGGACGACCGCCCGGAGCAGCGGCGCCTGCGCCAGGACCTCCGGTGTGAGCGGCGGGCACTCCCACCCCGTGATCAGGACCTCCGTACGGGAGAGCACCTCCCGCACCGCCGCGCCGTCCAGCGGTCCGGACAGGACTCCCGGCGCCAAGTCCACGCAGGCCGCCAGCCGTTCCCGTAGGTCCGGTGTGAAGATCCGGTCCGCGACCTCGGCTCCCATCGCCAGAGCGGCCCTGATCGGCGGGCCACCGGCCCGCTTCGCCTGCTGTGCCTGATCTGCCACGCGTGACCGTCCCTCGTAGTAACCGGTTACTCACCAGCGTCTGGAGGCTAGGTCCAATCCGGGAAGGCGGTCAAGAGATCGCCTGGCAAAGGGGGTTGACCATGGACAGTAACCGCTTTAGATTCCGGGCACCTTATTCCGACGACGGAGGGGTTGCCGTGCCGACGGTGACGAAGGAACGGGCGGAATCCGAGGCGGTGAAGCCGCCCGGCGAGCGCGACAGACAGTCAAATGGGGGCAATGCGGGGCGTCGTGTGGCGTGGAAACGGTTTCAGCGTAGTCGTTTTCTCGTGCTCCTCATGGTGCCGGGGGTCCTGTACTTCCTGGTCTTCCACTACGGCGCCTTCATCGCCAACGCGGTGGCCTTCAAGGAGTACGTGCCGTTCGACGGCCTGTGGGCGAGCCCATGGGTCGGCACCGAGAACTTCGAGCGGATGTTCGGCGACCCCGACTTCTGGCACGCGACCTGGAACACGCTGTTCATCGCGGTGCTCCAGCTCGTCTTCTTCTTCCCGGCGCCGCTGGCTCTCGCCCTGCTCCTGCACAGCCTGAGCTCGGACCTGCTGCGCCGCTTCACGCAGTCCGTGATCTATCTGCCGCACTTCCTGTCGTGGGTCGTCGTGGTCGCCCTCTTCCAGCAGGTGCTGAGTGACACCGGGCTGCTGAACACCTTCCTCGGCGACTCCGGGCTGCACACCGTCGACATCATCGGCAACCCGGACGCGTACCGGCCGCTGGTCGTCCTCGAAGTGATCTGGAAGGACGCCGGCTGGGGGACGATCATCTTCCTCGCCGCCCTGATGCAGGTGGACGAGCAGCTCTACGAGGCCTCCGCCATCGACGGGGCCGGTCCCTGGCGCCGTTTCTGGCATGTGACGCTGCCCAGCATCCGGCCGATCATCATCCTGCTTCTGATCATGCGGCTCGGCGACATCCTCTCCGTCGGCTTCGAGCAGATGCTGCTGCAACGGCAGTCCGTGGGCCCGGAGGCGGGTGAGGTCCTCGACACCTTCGTCTTCTGGCAGGGCATCGTCGGCGGCGACACCGGATASGCGGCGGCCGCCGGTCTCTTCAAGGGCGTCGTCGGCGCGGTGCTCGTCTTCACCACCAACCGGGTCGCCCACCGGCTCGGCGAGCAGGGGGTCTACAAGTGAGCGGCGATCAGGTGTCCAGGCCCGCCTGGATGGAGCGGCCCCGGTTCGCCACCAAGGCGGCCAAGGGGGTGGCGGTCACCGTCGTGCTGGCGCTCGTGCTCATCCCCTTCCTCGTCATCGTCTCGACCTCGCTCGCCTCCAACCGCGAGGTCGTCGACAACGGCGGCTGGGTGCTGTGGCCGAGCGATCCGACGCTGCGCGCCTACCGCACCATCCTCAGCGGCGGCATCGTCACCAAGGCGCTCGGCGTGAGCGTCGGCCTCACCGTCGCGGGCACGCTGTTCTCGCTGGCGTGCACCACGTTCCTTGCGTACGCGCTGGCCCGCCCCGGCGTCTTCGGCGGCAGGCCCGTACTGCTGCTCATCCTCTTCACCTTCCTCTTCCCGCCCGGCATGATCCCGGCCTTTCTGCTGGTAAAGGGCATGGGGATGATGGACACCTATGCGGCGCTCATCGCTCCCGTACTCATCAACGTCTTCAATCTGATCGTGCTGCGCGGCTTCTTCCAGGGGATACCCGAGGAGCTGTACGAGGCGGCCAGGCTCGACGGCGCCGGTGACTGGCACATCCTGTGGCGGATCGTGCTCCCGCTGTCGAAGGCGGCCCTCGCCGTCGTCTCCCTCTTCTACGCGGTCAGCTACTGGAACGCCTGGTTCCATGCCTCCATCTACATGGAGTCCGGTCACTGGCCGCTCTCCCAGGTCCTTCGTACGTACGTCATCGGCGGATCCCAGATCGCCGACACCGGGCTGAGCGAGGCCGGTCTGGTCTCCGCCCCGCAGACGACGCAGATGGCCGTCCTGGTCATCGCCACCGTGCCGATCCTGCTCGTCTATCCCTTCCTCCAGAGGTACTTCACCAAGGGCGTGCTCACCGGCGCCATCAAGAGCTGAGCCGGATCGCCTCCCACTCCTCACTCCCGTCGTCCAGAAGGGCTCCTCACGTGTCCGGTTCCTCGATGTCGCGGCGCACCCTGCTCCGCTCCATAGCCGTCGGCGGCGCCGCCCTGGCCGCCCCGTCCGCCCTCACCGCCTGCTCGACCGGCTCCAGCGGCGGCGGCAACGTCTCCAACGCGGGCAAGAAGGCGGTGCCCTGGCCCGCGTACGCTCCCGCCGAGGGACCGAAGCCCGATCTCGCCCCGTCCACGGCGGGCGTGCAGGCCGGGTACACCAGGTACCCCGGCGAACTCGTGACGTCGGTGGCCGAGAAGCCCGGTGACGGCAAGCAGAAGATCAGGGTCATGACCATCACCTACGGCACCCCGCCGAAGCCGGTCGGCCGGAATGAGTACTGGCAGGCGGTGAACGAGGCGCTCGGGGTGGAGGTGGAGTTCACCGTCGTGCCGGACGCGGACTTCCGCGCCAAGATGTCCACGCTGATGTCCGGCGACGATCTGCCCGACATGATCAACTTCGGCGGCGGGTACGTCCTGCCGCGCGAGTCGCAGTTCGTGAAGTCGCGGTGCGAGGACCTCAGCGACCACCTCTCCGGTGACGCGGTCAAGGACTACCCCAACCTCGCCAACATCCCCACGTACGCGTGGGAGGGCATGGGCCGCATCGCCGGGCGGATCCACGGGCTGCCGATCGAGCGCGCCAAGGTGCAGGGCGCCATGTTCATCAACCGCGAGGCCTTCGACAGGGCCGGGTACCGGCCCGGCATGTCCGCGACCGACTTCCGCGCCATGGCCAAGGAGGCCTCGCGGGGCAGGAAGTCGGCCCTCGGCGCGTCCACGGTGGGCTTCTACGGCTACCTCTACCACGCGATGTGGCACGGGGCGCCGAACCAGTGGCGGATCGAGAACGGCAAGGCCACCGACATGTACGGGACCGACGCCTTCAAGGCCGCCCTGGAGTACATGGCGGCGCTGCGCAAGGACGGCTCGTACAACGCCGACGCCACCTCGGTCTCGCAGGTGGACCTGAAGACCCAGTTCTACAACGGCAGCGTCCGCTCGATGACGGACGGCTGGGGCGCCGTCATCTCCAACGCCCAGGGCATCAAGGACGAATTCACCCTGGACGTCGCCGAGCCCTACGCCGTCGACGGCACCACCCCCGTCTACCAGCAGAACCGCGGCTGCTTCGGCTACACCGTGATCAAGAAGGCGTCCAAGGAGCGCGTCAGGCTGATGCTGCGCGTCCTGAACTGGCTGGCCTCGCCCTTCGGCTCCAAGGAGTACGAGCTGATGCACTACGGAGTGGAGGGCACCCATTTCACGTACGACAAGTCCGGTGACCCGGTCGCCACCGAGACCGGCCTGATCGACTCCAGGACCAACCTGCCCTTCCCGTATCTGATGGACGCGCCGCAGCCGCTGTACTTCCCCGGCTTCCCCGACCTGACCAAGCGGCTGCACGCCTGGGAGGAGAAGGTCGTGCCGCTGCTCGTCCGCGACGACCACTGGGGGCTGATGTCGGACACGTACAACCGGCAGGGCGCCACGATGCAGCAGATCATCGAGGACGGCGTCACGGCGGTCGTCTCCGGGCGCAAGAATCTCTCCGCGTGGGACGCCGTCCACAGGAAGTGGCGGGCCCAGGGCGGCGAGCGCGCCGCCGAGGAGTTCCTGAAGGAGTACGAGGCCGCGCACTGAGCCGGGGGCCGGGCGCGGGATGATGGGTCCGGGGCGGAGACCGCCGTGGGGGCACATCCGCCTCGGATCAGTCTTGTCGAGGCCCGGCGCGGACAGGCGCCGGGCGCGTCCGGGCGGCACAGGGCACCGGGGCGCCGAATGAGGGAGACACATGGGTGAGCGGGTCACCATCCGTGACGTGGCCGCGCGGGCGGGGGTCTCGGTCGCGACCGTCTCGCGGGTCCTCGCGGGCAACTACCCGACGTCCACGGCGTCGCGCGCCAAGGTGCTGCGGGCGGTCAAGGAGCTCGACTACGTGGCCAACGCGCACGCGCGCGCGTTGGCGGGCGCGGGCCGCAAGACGATCGCGGTCCTGATGTTCGACGTCGTGGGCGCGTTCTACTCGCAGGTCGCCCAGGGCGTCGAGATGGAGGCGGCGCAGCACGGCCGCCTCACCCTGGTCGCGTCCACGGGCAGCGACCCGGCCCGCGAACTGGCGCTGGTGCAGATGATGCGCGAGCAGGCCGCCGAGGCCGTGGTGCTGGTGGGCGGCGTCATCGAGGACGACGAGTACCGCGAGCGGATGGCGCGCTACGCCGAGGCCCTCGCGGCGGCGGGCTCCCGGCTGGTGCTCTGCGGCCGTCCCGCCCCGGCGCCCGACGTGCCCGCGCTGGTCGTCGAGTACGACAACGAAGCGGGCGCCCACGCCGTGACCAGCCACCTCCTCGGCGCGGGCCACCGCCGTATCGCCCTGCTCGGCTACGAGCCGGGCAACACCACCGGCGAGGACCGCCTCCGCGGCTATCTGCGGGCCCTCGCCGACCACGGGGTGCCCCGGGGCGACGCCGTCCTGCACGGTGTCGGCTTCGGGCAGAACAACGGCTACCAGGCCATGCGCGACCTGCTCGACAAGGCGGACGGCAGACCGGACTTCACGGCCGTCTTCGCGGGCGACGACCGTGCCGCCTCGGCGGCGATCATCGCCCTGCGGGAGTACGGGCTGCGGGTGCCTGAGGACATGTCGGTCGTCGGCTACAACGACGACCCGGTGGCCGCGGACATCACGCCCGGCCTGACCACGGTCCACATCCCGGCCGAGGAACTGGGCCGGACGGCGGTCCGCCGCGCCCTGTCCCCCCGCTCCCGCCCCGCCCAGGAG
>NZ_JASKYR010000472.1:0-5877 GCF_041028215.1 Streptomyces flavofungini | reverse complement strand
GGCCGGTGCCGTCGGTTGGGGCGTCGCCGGGGCGTCCGCGCTCAACTCCCGCAGGATGTCGCGCTGCCAGTCACTTCCCTGACGTCCCTGACGTCCCTGACGTCCCTGACTTTCCTGAGCCATGCCGCGCACCCCTACGCGAAGGTGTCGAGCAGTCGCCCGTACACACCGAAGGCCCCGATGACCAGCGGCAGCATCGCGATCACGCCCACCGATTCGAGCACGTCGCCGGTACGCCGAAGCCGCACCCGTACGTGCTCGGCGGGCTCGGTCGCCAGCACCGCGAGCGGGGCCAGCGCGAGGACGACGAGTACGGTCAGCGGGCCGACGGCGGCGGCCTGTCCGAGCCACACCACCAGCAGCGCGACCACGACGGCCGCGGCGGCCGAGAGCAGCCCCACCACTTCGGCGACCAGCGGGAAGGCACGCGCCCGCAGGGCGAGCACCACGGCGGTGACGACCGCGAGGAGCACGGTCCACACGGTCGGCGCGCGCAGCACCAGCACCCCGGCCGAGGCCGCCGAGACGGACAGCACGACGGTGGCGAGGGCGAGCCCCCGGTGGGTGGCGGTCAGCGCGGTGCCTACGCGGTAACGGCTCACGGACGTACCGCCCGAGCGCCGGTCGTCGAGCCCGGAGAGCCCCGACGCCATCAGGGCGAGCCGGGGCAGCACGCCGAGCACCACGACCGACCCGAGGGCGAGCAGCGCACCCGTACGGGCCTGCTCGGTGATCGTCCCGGCGCCGTCCTGGAGGGCGAGGGCGGCCTCCCAGGCGACGAGGCATCCGAGGAGGGCTCCGGCACCGATCAGCGCGCCCCGCCCCAGCGGGGAGAACCAGCCGAGGAGCAGGAGCGCAAGCGCGAGACTGACGGCGGTTCCGGCGAGGAGCGTGGCGCCGGACCAGGCGTGGGCGTCGCCGAGGGTCCAGGTGCCGAGTACGCCGAGGGCGCCGGCCGTCACGATGAGGGTGGCGGCCAGGCCCGCTCGCCGGAACCGGCCGAGCAGGGCACCGGCCAGGGCCGTGGCCGCACCGGTGCCGAGGAGGGCGTTGCCGACGGTGGCGGGCTCCACCTCGCGGCGGGCCAGTACGCCGCCGACGAGCGCCCAGAGGACGGTCGCGAGTCCGGCGGTCACGCGCCGGGCGGCGGGCCGCCAACGCCAGGTCCGTACGTCCAGATCGTCCGCGGTCTCGTCGGTGACGTCATGGACGACGGGGGCGGAGGGCGCGTCCTCGGCCCGTACCAGCCGCAGCACGGCGCCGTCGGCTGTACCGGCGGATTCCAGGGTGCTGTCGTGCGCGAGGGCGGAGCCGTCGGTGGTCACGAGGTGGCGCAGCATGGGGCGTTCGGCGGCCTCGTCACCGAGCAGCCGCAGCACCTCGGGAAGGAGGAGCCCGATCGGCTCCCGCGAGGGCAGGACGAGATCCACCCGCCGCTGCTCACCGACCAGGGTGACCCGGCTCAGGGCCGTACGACCACTCGCACTGCCACCGCTCGTGCGGCTCAGCGGCCCCGCAGATATCACGCGTTCGAACCTATCATCGAGAAGAAGGGGTTACGGAGGGCGAGGACGTCGGCGCCGACGGACCGGTGGACGGCACCGAAGTGCCGTACGGCCCCTTCCCGATGAGCCGATGCGAGATGAACGACCAGCCGACGCATCCGGCACACAGCACGGCCGCGATCACGACCCCGGCGACCACTTTCCCCAGCCGCTCATCCACCGTCCGCCGCTGCCGCTGCCCCCCGAAGAGCAACGCATCCCGAAGCCGCCGCCGCCGAACGGAAACGGACTCCAGCAGCTGGCTGTCGTAGTCGTGGGCTGGCATGGCTACCTGGCGTTGAAGGAGTGGAAGGCCCACGCCTTACCGTTGCTGATCGTCATTTCCTTTTCGAAAACCCTTCTGGACACCGAATGGCGGCCCGGCAATGCTGTTCGCGTCACTCCGGCGGCGCGGGCTGCTGCTGGCGGTCTTCGAATAGGTATTCGTACATCTCGCCAAGATAATTGTACAAGCTTTCTGTGTCGGCAAATTCGATGTCCGTGAGCCGCTCATAATCGGCAACGGAAAGACTCCGTGTGCGCAGCACGCTCGCAAGGTCGACACGCACGGCGTCGACGTACTCCTTGCTGAAAGCGTGAAGCGTGGGCCGTAGATTCCCTCGCACATCGGGAGCTTGCTCCAGGTCGAGATAGGTCGTGATGAATGTTTCGAGTTCTTTGTTCACCGAGAGCCTTAATTGTGGTTACGGGTGCCGGCCGGGGGCGGGATTTGCGTATAAAGTGACGAGTTTCCAATCTCCGTCTATCAAGCGGTAGACCGGCTTGATGGTCCCACCCTCGAAGTTTACCGGCAGGAACTCGTCGAGGTTCGCGGGGTCTCGATAGAAGCCGCTGAATCTTTCGTGAGCCCCGGGGCCGAGGATGTCTTCGATCGCAACCGGATCCGGGGGCTGATTTGTGTGCGCAATTTTCTCCCGGAAATATGCGTCAGCCCTGACCATGTCCTCAGCGCTGTTGAAACGCGTGGCATAGGGGCCGACCTTGTGTGGACCTCCATGCACTCCGTCTATGGTATCTCCGGTAAGCGGGTCTATGTTGTCTTTCGATTTGACGTGTCCAGCATTACTTGAATTCTGCCCGTAAAGTTTTGGATTTCCGTCGGGGTCGAGTATCGGAGTCCCCAATCGCGCTTGCAGTACGGCGTCATTGGGGTAAAGGTGCCGTCCGGGGGCGTGCCCTTCGCCACCTTGACGGTCATCCAGTTCCTTGATGCGGGCATCAACGACTTCGGGGTCCATTGGCGGTTCGCCATGTGTCGCCAGTGGCCCCTGAGGTATTGAGCCATCGCCTCCGTGGCTACCAGGTATGCCGGAACCGTGTGCACTTGAAGTGGTGCTTGCCGCGTTGTGTCCGGAGGCGCCATGCTCCTCGAGGCTACCCGCGTCGGCGTGGTGCGACGATCCCGACGATGGCTGCTGGGGTGAGCTGCTGTCTATCGTGGTCCCGTGACTTGCATGTGTCGGAATTCCCCCCGCGTGGCTACTTGCGGAGGCGTGGATTCCAGCACTGGATAGAGCAGGCTCATGGTGACGTGGTATTGCCTCTGAGACTTCCGAATCGGCAGGAGCCCGCTCACTACGGGCCGTGTCCTGAATGGGGCGGCCCTCGGCGTCCAGGCGGATGAACTGGCCGTCCTTGACGAGGACCCTGTGGCCGTCGACCTCCAGGGTGCTGTGGACGCGCTGTAGTTCCGTCGTGGTGGCGAGTCTCGGGCTCACGCGGGACGTCAGTTCGGCGATCGTCGGCAGTTTGCTGATTCCCTTGCTGCCCACCGTCAGCGCCGCCGAGAGCGGGTCCGCGTAGGTGCCGATCTTGGCGCCGATTCCCGCGGCCTTCGCGCCCGCCCCCGCGGCCTTCGCGCCGAGGCCCGCCTTGGCTGCGGCGGAGCCGCCCTTGGCGATCCAGCCGAGTGGCCCGGCGGCCAGGGTGAGAGCGTTGAACGTGGTGGTTCCTGCGGCCTGTACCGGGTGCTCCTCCCACTCGTCCCAGGCCACCATGGCCTTGCCGAACGCGCGGAAAGCGGCCTTCTGGCGCGTGGCGGTCTCGTTGTCCACGTCCGCGAACAGGGTCTGATCCTTGATCCAGTCCACCGGCGTCATGGCGTACCGGAAGCCGCCCGCGATGACGTCTCCGAGGTTGCTCCAGGCCTCTTTGGCCGAGCCGCCGATGCCCACCAGGGTCCCCAGGCCCTGGACAGTCGCTCCCGCGCCGTCGACGACGAAGCCGTCGATCACGAAGTGCTTGAAATGGGCCAGGTAATCGTCCGAAGGCGTGGTCTGGCTCACCGGATTGCCCCACGGCAAGTCCTTCGCCTGGTTGAGCAGATCGGTGTCGTAGCCGTACATCACCGTCTGCTCGGTCGACGTGTGGCTGCCGTCGTCCTTGATGAACCTCGGGCCACCCACGAGTGCCGAGATCTTCGTGGCCGCCCGGTTCTCGGCGTCCTGGAAGGCGCTGCGGGTCGCGTTGACGTCCGCCCACAACCCGTTGTTGCGGGCGGTCTTGTCCCCGTCGTCCGTCCAGTCGTCGTCGCCCTCGACACTGGCCGCGAACTTCTCGGCGCTGCTCCGCAGCGACTCCAGTTTCTCGGCGAGCGGCCGCGCCTCCGCGGCGAACGTGTCCAGCGCGTCCGCCACCGTCTCAAGACGCGTGGCGAAGGTGTCGGCCTCGTCCATCACCGGCTGGGTGGTGGCGAACAGGTCCTCGGCCTCCGGCGCGGTGTAGTACGCCCCGAGCATCTGGAAGCGGGAGTGGATGTCGGCCCCGCCGTTGCGGATGCCGATCGCGTCGTCACGCAGGGAGGAGACGTCCTTCGCCAACTCCTCCCAACTGCCGTGGAATTGCGGTATGCCCGCCGGATCGATCATGTCGCTCACCGGAAGCCACCGTCCCGGAGGGCCGACGGCAGGAACACCGTCACATCGGGCGCCTGCGCCGCCTGCTGCTGTGCGTTCGCCGCCTGCTCCAGATCACCGGCCACGTAGTGGTTGGTCGCCTCGATCGCGCCGTTCACCGACTTCGCGGAACGTTTGGCCAGAAAACGTACGTCATTCGCGGTCTCCGCCACGAAGAGGCGCAGTGCCGCGCCGACCGGTCCTACGGGCGCCGCCCCGCAGACCGGCGGGCCGATCGTCCCCGCCGATCCCGCCGCGCTCTCGATGTGCTCCCCGTACGCCCTGACGTCCTTGGCCACGTCGTCCATCGCCAGCCCCACCAGCGACGTCACCGAATCCACCCCGGACGGCGTGATGTCCCACGCAGGCATGTTGAATCTCCCCCTACCAGCTACCAGCTACCAGCCATCAGTCATCAGCCATCAGTCATGGGCCATATGTCATCAGTCGTCAGCCACCGGCTGTGGTGGTCAGACGATGTTGTCGACCGCCGCCCGCGCCCTGGTCACCGTCGTCTGCGCGGTGCCGTCGTTCTTCTCCAAGGTGCCGCGCACCAGGCGGATGATCTCGCGTACCTCGTTCGCCGCCTTGTTCCAGCGGACTTCCTTGCCGTGGTACTCGTCCGATACGCCGTCCGCCTGGTAGTCGGCCATCGCGGCCTTCACCGCGCGGTCGCGGTCGCCGAGGACCCGCTCCAACTGGCCGATGATGATCTGGAGTCCGCCCTGGACGTCGGACGAGGCGCCGGTGTCGTAGGAACGGCGGTTCTGATTTGCCATGTCGAAAGAGCCCCCTTGCGGCTGTGCGCCCGCGTGGCTGAGAAGAGTGCGTGGTGAGGTGCGCGCGTGGTGACGTGCGTACGGGGTGACGTGCGTGCCCGATGGAGATGAGCGGCGGTCAGCCGGAGAAGCGGGCCGCGTCGAAATTGGCGGCGCTCATGTTCTGGTGCGCGTTGTCGGCCTGCTCGTCGTCACCCGTGCCGAACGCCTCGTCCATGCCCGCCTGGCCGCCCAGGATCGAGGACAGCGCACTGTTCAGGTCACCGGTGATCTCGTCCGCGCGCAGCTTGAACGAGTCGAAAGTGGCCTTGCCCGACCCGTTGAACTTGCCCTCCAGCGGCTCGGCCGCCTGTACGAGGAGATGGATCAGCGTGCCGAGATCGTCACTGGACCCCACCGTGCTCTTCCCCAGCACCGCCAGGGTCGTGTCTCCCATGTCGAACTTCATCCGCCCACCCCGTGAATCGCCAACTGCCGTGCACAAGCGCCCCCGTGCGGTCGTCACGGTGTGCACATGTGCCCCTCACGCCTCGTAGCGTATCGAACATCCTCTCCCATGTGCAGTTGCAGGCGCAACGAGACAGCCCGTGAGTGGCGCGATCCTTCCCCTGCGTCGGCAGAGGGGAGGATGGGCAGAGG
>NZ_JASKYR010000471.1:0-6304 GCF_041028215.1 Streptomyces flavofungini | reverse complement strand
GGCCGGCGCGGCAGCGGAATACGCCCTCGCACCGGCCCGGCYGCTCACATCGGCGCCCGCAAGCATCCCACTGGCCGACGCGGCCGGGCTGCCGCTGGTCGGCCTCACCGCCTGGCAGGCCCTCTTCGACCACGCCAGGCTGACCGCCGGTCCCGCGCAGCAGCGGGCGGGTCGAGGCCTTCGGCGCCGACGAGGTGTTCGGCCACGGGGTTCCCGAGCCGTCGGCGCTGGTCGACGTCGTACTCAACCTCGCGCCCGTCGAGCGGATGGAACTGGCCGCGCTGACCTCCGTGGTGCGCGACGGCGGTGTAGTGGTGAACACGACGGTGTGGATGCCCGCACCGTCCGATGAGGAACGCGGCGTGCGCGGCATCGACATCTTCGTCAGGAGCGACGCCGCACAGCTGGCGCGACTGGTGACGCTGGTCGACTCCGGAGCGCTGCGCGTCGACATCGCCCGGCGGGTGCCTCTGGCCGACCTCCCGGCCCTGCACGCCGAAGCCGCCAAGGGCACGGTCTTCGGCAAGGTTGTCGTCCTTGCCCCCACTGCCTCTCCCGCCTAGGAGGCGCCTGACGCCCGCCAGCTGGTCTGCATGCCCAGGACCTTCGGCAGCGGGCCTCCACGGCTCTGATCGCTTATCACCGTCTGACGCAAGGCCGCCGACGCCCTCGACACCGAGGGCGGCCGCATCGTGGTCCAACTGATGCACACCGGCCGCATCTCCCACCCGCTACGGCTCAAAGAAGAGCCCCGTTCCCTACGACGATCGGAACGGGGCGCCACTTCATGCCGGGCCGAAGCGAGATCCCCTGGCCGCCTCACCACGCGGGCCGAACCGGCCCGCCGGGCGGCACAAACCACTGAAGGGCAACCACGCATCATGAATACACCCGCCGCCGACACCCAAGGCGCACCTGTCCCCGTCCTGTCCTACGGCCCGGTGGTCCTGCCCGTCCCCGGACGGCCCGTGGACCTCCAGGTCCGTGTTACCGCGCCAGAGACCGGGACCGGGCTCCCCGTCATCCTGTTCTCCCACGGCCAAGGCCCCTCCAACAACCTCTCCTCGCTCAACGGGTACGGGCCGCTGGTCAACTACTGGGCCGCCCACGGCTTCGCCGTCATCCAGCCCACCCACCTCGCCTCCAGGACCCTGAGCCACCTGGTTGCCGACGCCCCCGGAGCCCCCTTCTTCTGGCGCTCACGCGCCCAGGACATGACCCACATCCTCGACCGGCTCGAAGAGATCGAGAAAAGCGTGCCGCTGCTCGCCGGGCGGATCGACCACACCAAGGTCGCCATCGCCGGACACTCCTTCGGCGGCTTCACCTCAAGCACCCTGCTCGGAGCGAAGGTCACCGACCCAGACAACGGGGAGGAGGTCAGCTTCCTCGAACCCCGCCTCAAGACAGGCGTGCTGCTGGCCGCGCCCGGCAGGGGAGACGTGATCAACGGACCCATGGGCGAGGCAGTGCCGTACTTCAAGTCCATCGACTTCTCCACCATGACCACCCCCGCACTGATCGTCACCGGCGACGAGGACGACTCCCGGCACTTCACGGACATGGGGCCGGACTGGCACGCCGACCCCTACACCCTCGGCCCGGGACCCAAGTCCCTGCTCACCCTGTTCGGCGCGGGGCACGCACTGGGAGGGATCCCCGGATACGACGCCGCCGAGACCACCGACGAGAGCCCCGAGCGGGTCGCCGTCGTCGGCCGCATCACCTCGGCCTACCTCCGCAGCCAGCTCCACCCCGCTGACAACGCCTGGCAGAGCGCGTGCGAGGCACTCACGGCCGACCCCGCCCCGGCCGGACGCGTCGAGAGCAAGTAGGTCCTGCGCGGGCGCGGCGTCGGTGCAAGTCCGCGGCGAACCGGTCGGGCTGCGGGCGGGTGAGCTGGTCGTTCTCGCGTGCTGAGGGGGCCGGTTTGGACCGTGCAGGTGGTCCTCGGTGCTCATCAGAACGCGGCAGCTCGGGTACTCGGGCAAATGTGCTGCGTGGGGGCGGCGGTAGTGGTCGCCGATGAGGCGCAGGGTCGGGAGTGAAGGGGAGCTGGAGGTAGGCGCACAGGACGTCGATGCGGGTCTGGGGCAGGCTGTCATCCGGTGCGTCGTCGGCGAGTCGGCGAGGGCGTGGACGCCCCCGAGCTGGACAGCTGGAGAGTCCGAGCCGAGTTTGTCGACGGCCTGGGAGAAGCGTTCGGTGTGCAGCCGGGTGGCTTCGCGGTGGGCGCAGGCTTCGTCGACGCGCTGGCGGAGGTAGGCGACGACCAGCGCGACGAGCGCACCGGCCCCGGCGACCACGCCGAAGGAGAGCTTCATCAAGTCGAAGAGCGTCTTCGCGTCGAGCTCCGTGGCGCTGTCGAGCTCCTGGAAGCCGAACAGGAGCGTCAGCCCGTAAAAGACGCCGCCCGCCACAAGGACCGCGGCGCTGAAGGTGAGGGCTAGCTGTTCTGTCCTGGGAGGACGTGGACGGGACCGGCCGTCTTGCGTCTGGCCCGCTCTGTGGTCGAGGACGGCTGGCCACTGTGCCGGGCCGCTGAACGCTTCCAGGTCTCGCCCACCACCGCCCAGCGCTGGGCAGCCCGCTATCGCGCCCTGGGCGAAGCACAGATGAGCGATCAGTCCTCCCGCCCGCACCACAGCCCGCGCCGCACTCCCACCCGGACCGAGCGGCGGATCATCAAGGTACGGATTCCGCGCCGGTGGGGACCGGCCCGCATCGCCCACTACCTGCGGATGGTCCCCTCGACCGTCCACCGCGTCCTGCCCCGCCACCGGCTGGCCCGTCTTACTCACCTTGACCGGGCGACCGGTCGCGTCATCCGCCGCCACGAACGCGAGCGTCCGGGCGACCTGGTGCACGTGGACATCAAGAAGCTCGGCAACATCCCCGACGGCGGCGGCCACAAGGCCCAGTGCCGCCAGGCCGGCCGCAAGACTCGCTCCGGCACCGGATACAGCTGCCTCCACACCGCTGCCGACGACCACTCCCGCCTTGCCTGCAGCGAGATCCACCCGTACGAGAAGAAGGAAGCCGCCACCGCCTTCTGGACCCAGGTCCCACACCTGGCGCGCCGCACCGGCAGCGGCCGGGATCACCCACAAGCGAACCCGGCCCTACCGAAAGGACAACCACCCGCCAGCCGCGTCCCCGACCTCACCTCACGGGCCATACATCTAGGGCTGGAGCGCCGTGCTGTCGGACACCGGGAGTGTGAGCGTGGCCAGGGCCCCGTGAGGGGTGGCGTTCGCGAGTGTCAGGCGGGCGCCGAGCACCTCCGCCTGCGCCTGGGCGATGGTCAGGCCGAGACCGTGGCCGCGGCCCCGCTCGGCCGTGGCGGTGCGGAAGCGCTGAGGCCCGTCAGCGAGCAGGTCCGGCGGGAAACCGGGGCCATGATCACGCACGGAGACGGTGGCGTCGCGGACCTCGATCTGGACGGGCGGCGCACCGTGCCGCTCCGCGTTGACGAGCAGGTTCGTGACGATGCGGTCGAGGCGGCGGGGGTCGGTCCTGACCACGGGCTGGCCGATCGCCGTGAATCGGGCGTCGACGCCGGCGCGGGCCACGCACTCCCGCACCAGTTCGGCCAGCGGCAGCGGCTGGATGTCCGCGTGCTCCGTGCCGGAGTCGAGTCGGGAGACCTCCAGCAGGTCGTCCACCAGGTGATGCAGGACGCGGACCCGGTCGCGTACGAGATCGGTGGCCTCGCTCTCGGACAACAAGGAGGCGGCCGCGACCAGACCGGCGACGGGGGTGCGCAGTTCGTGGGCGACGTCGGCGGTGAAGCGCTGCTCGCTGTGCAGGCGCTGCTGCAGGACGTCGGCCATGTGGTCCACGGCGGAGGAGATCTGTCCGATCTCGTCCTGACGGCGGGCCTCGGTGCGCGCGTCGAGGTCTCCGTCCCGGATGCGGTGGGCGGTACCGGCGACCCGTCGCAGCCGCCGGAGCACCAGCTCGGCCGCGAGGGCGGAGAGCGGGACGACGACGGCGAGCGTGGCCAGCGCGGCGTAGTACATGTGCCGGTCCAGGGCCCGCCGGCTCAACAGGTCATAGATCATGTCGGAGCGGACCGCGACCACCGTGCCGTCCATCCACTCACCCGCCCACATAGCCGCTCGATCCGCGACGCCTCGGACCTCGTACCAGGTCACCGGCCCGTCCGCGGACTCAAGCCGCCGATGGATCTCATCGGGTACCTCGTCCCCCATGTAGAGCGAGGATCCGCCCTCATCACGATCCCTTGTGGTGCCGCGCTGCTGCGCCAGGCTCGCCTCCTCTTGCAAAAAGCCGAGTGCCTCGGCGCGGGCGAGCGCCAGGGAGCGGCTCTCGGTGGTGCGGTGGACCAGACCCCCGATGCCCAGGGCCATCAGGCAGGCCGCGATGGTGACACCGGCGGCGACCTGCCAGCGCAAGGAGCGTGGGTCGACGAGGCGCTTCAGAAACGTGGGGGAGTGCGGCACGGTCATGGGTGTCGGTGTCCGTCTCGTGCTGGCGGTGGAAAGGTGTGCGGGCTGGGGGCCGGTCAGCGGCGGAAGCGGTAGCCAAAGCCCCGGACGGTCTCGATGTGCTCGGCCCCGATCTTCCGGCGCAGCCGCTGGACGGCCAGGTCGACGACGCGGGTGTCGCCCTCCCAGCCGTAGTCCCACACCGTGCGCAGCAGGGTCTGGCGCTGCAGGACGACGCCGGGTGCCGCCACGAACTCCAGCAGCAGCCGCAGTTCGGTGGGGGTGAGCGCGAGCAGCTCGCCGCCCTTGCGGACCTCCAGACCGCGGGTGTCGACGCTCAGGTCGCGGAAGACGAGCATGCCCTCGTCGTCCGGCGGTGTGCTCGCGTCGGTGCCCGGATAGCTGGCGCGGCGCAGCAGGGTGCGGATGCGTGCCAGCAGCTCGGAGGTGTCGACGGGTTTGACGAGATAGTCGTCGGCCCCCGCCTCCAGGCCCGCGACCACGTCGATGCCCTCCCCGCGGGCAGACAGGATCAGCACCGGGACCTGACTCTCCTCGCGGACCCTGTGGCACAGTCCGATGCCGTCGAGGTGGGGCAGCATCACATCCACCATCAGCAGGTCATGCCCTCCGGCCCGGAACATCTCCAGCGCGGTCAGCCCGTCCGCCGCGGTCGACGCCTGGTATCCGTACCGCTCCAGGACCAGGGTGAGGGACCGGCGGATCGTCGCGTCGTCCTCGACGAGGAGGATGTGTACGCTCACTGCTCTCCTGTTCGCTTCTTCTCGCGGCGCGCGCTCTTCACAGGCGCAAGGAGGCCGCGGCAGGCAGGTGGTCGCTCGCGGTGCGGGGCAGTGTCCACGACGAGACCGGGGTGACACCCCTGACCAGTATCTGGTCGATCCGCACCAGCGGGAACCCGGCAGGCCAGGTCAGGCCGAGTCCCGCGCCGGCTTCTTCCTGCGTCGAGCGTAGCCGCTCGGTCAGCGGACGCAGCGCGGTGTCGTCGGCGGAGCCGTTCAGGTCGCCGGCCACCACGACCCGGGATGCCCGCTCGGACCGTACGGCCGCGGCGAGCCGGTCGCCGGCCTCATTGCGGAGCCGCGTGGCGAACCCGTCGGGCGCGAGGCGTACGGAGGCGAGGTGGGCGACGTACACGGCGAGGGGGCCCTTGGGGGTGTCGACCGTGGCGCGCAGGGCACGCGGCCACGGCATGATGGGTACGGTCCTGCCGCCGTGCAGGGGCAGGGTGCTCCACAGCCCGACGCCGCCGTGAACCTCATGGTAGGGGTGGCTCTTCGCCAGGGCCCGCTGGTACTGGGGGATCGCTTCGGGCGACATCTCTTGCAGGGCCAGCAGGTCGGCGCCCGAGGCGATGAGGGCCCGGGCTGTCTGCCGGGGCGCGCGGTTGGTCTCGCTGACATTGTGGCTGAGGACGGTGAGGTCGCCACCCGTCCCGCCCTTGTCTGTCATCGCACCGGCGAACAGTACGGTCCAGATCACCGCGGGAACGAGGACCGCGACGGCGGCCGGCCGGGAGCGTCGCACGGCGGCCAGCAGGAGCAGCAGCGGCACGCTCAGCCCCAGCCACGGCAGGAACGTCTGCACCAGGCTGCCCACGTTGTGGGGYCCGGGGGGCAGCCGGGGAACGGCGAGGAGCGCGAGCCCGGTAAGGACCGCGACCGCCGCCGACAGCGCTCCGCGGCGACGCGCCCAAGGGCGCCGGGGCGCAGAAGCGGACGTACCGCCGACAGGTTGAGCTTCGGGTTGGGGTGCGTCGGCGCGGCCGGGGTCAGGGGCGTGGGGCGCGGTGCCGGTCAGGTGGTGCTCACGTGCGGTCGTCACAGCTGGCT
>NZ_JASKYR010000470.1:0-6207 GCF_041028215.1 Streptomyces flavofungini | reverse complement strand
TTGCCACACCGCACTGCTACCGCATCCGGCGACCGAGCGACCCACCCCTCGAACGCCTCCACCACCGAACCCGCCACCACGGGGCGGGCCGTGTCGTTCCAGTCCTCCACCACCCGCGACCGCTCGTCGGCCGTCAGGACGTCCACCTCGCTGAGGCGGAGCCCCGGATCGGCGGCGACCTGTGCCAGAACGCGGGTCAGGCGGCCCGCCAGGGACTCGGCCGTGTGGTCGTCGAAGAGGTCCAGGGCGTACAAGATGTCGCCGTCGAGGCCACCCGGCGTCCCTCGTTCGTCGCGGCGTTCCGTCAGGGTCACGGCCAGGTCGAAACGGGCGGCGGGCGCGGTCATCGTCGCCGAACGCACCTGTGTTCCCTGCAGATTCCACGTCGGCTCGGGCACGTTCTCAAGGGCCAGCATCACTTGGAAGAGGGGGTTGCGGGACACGGAACGCTGTGGATTGAGCTCCTCGACGAGGCGTTCGAAGGGCACGTCCTGGTGGGCGTAGGCGGCCAGGTCAGTGGCCCGCACCCGCTCAAGGAGTTCGGCGAAGGTCGGGTCGCCGCTCAGGTCCGTACGCAGCACCAGCGTGTTCACGAAGAAGCCCGCCAGGTCCTCAAGGGCCGCGTCACCCCGCCCGGCCACGGGTGTCCCCACCACCACGTCCTCGCCCGCGCCCAATCGGGACAGCACCAGGCTCACCGCCGCGTGCACGACCATGAACATCGTCGCCCGGCCCCGCCCGGCCAGTTCCACCAGCCCGGCATGCGTCCGCGCGTCCGTTCCCACCGGCACCCTGCGGCCCCGGTAGGTGGGCGTGGCCGGGCGGGAACGGTCCACGGGCAGGGCCAGCTCCTGCGGGGCACCGGCCAGGGTGCGGCGCCAGTGGTCGAGCTGCGCGCTGAGCAGGCTCGCCGGGTCGTCCAGCTCGCCCAGCGTCTCCCGCTGCCAGAGGGCGTAGTCCGCGTACTGCACCGACAACGGGGCCCACCCCGGTGTACGGCCGACGCGACGCGCCGCGTACGCCGCCTCCAGATCCCGCGCGAGCACGGTCATCGACCAGCCGTCCACCGCGATGTGATGGGCGACGACCGACAGGACGTACTCGCCCGAGATGTACTCGCCGGGACTCGTACGCGGCATGAGGAGCCGGGCCCGCCACGGCAGCTCCACCCGCAGATCGAACCCACGGGCCGCCTGCTCCGCCAACACCTGCTCGACCTGGTCCTCCCCGACCTCGGCGACCGGCAGGGGCGGGCGTCCGGCGGCGCCTTCCAGTACGTCCTGCCGCGGCACCCCGCCCGTGTCCGGGAAGACCGTGCGCAGGCTCTCGTGCCGGTCCGCGACATCACCGAGCGCCGCCTCAAGCGCCGCCACGTCCACCTCACCGGAGATCCGAAGCACCAGCGGCATGTTGTAGGCCGCGGCTGCCCCCGGGACCGTCTCCTCCAGCCGGTTCAGGAACCACATCCGCTGCTGCGCGTACGACAGCGGCAGCACCTCCGGCCGCCGCGCGACGGCCCGCAGGGCCACCTGTCCCCCGCCACCGGCGCTCTCCCCGACGACACGCGCCAGCTCCGCCACCGTCGAAGCGCCGAACAGCTCTTTGATCCCCACTTCTACGTCGAGCACGGCCCGCACCCGCGCGACAAGCCGCATCCCCAGCAGCGAATCCCCGCCGAGCGTGAAGAACGACGCGTCGGCGGCGACCTGTCCCAGCCCGAGCACCTCACCGAACAGCCCGCACAGCACTTCCTCCACGGGGGTCGCGGGCCCCTTTCCGGTCGCGTCGCCCGAGAAGTCGGGGGCGGGCAGGGCCTTGCGGTCCAGCTTCCCGTTGGCGGTGAGCGGCAGGGCGGCCAGTTCCAGGACCGCCGCGGGGACCATGTACTCCGGCAGATCGTTGCCCGCGTACTCCCTGAGCTCCTGCGGGGACAGGTCACTCGTCCCCTCCGCGACCACGTATCCGATCAGGCGTTTGTCGCCGGGCCGGTCCTCGCGTACGACCACGGCCGCTTGGCGGACGTCGGGGTGCGCGGCGAGCACCGCCTCCACCTCACCCGGCTCCACCCGGAAACCCCGGATCTTCACCTGGTCATCCGCCCGGCCCGCGAACAGCAACTGCCCGTCGTCCGTCCAGCGGGCCAGGTCACCGGTCCGGTACATCCGCGCGCCCGCGTGGAAGGGGCAGGCCACGAAGCGCTCAGCGGTCAGTTCCGGACGCCCGACATAGCCACGCGCCACACCAGGACCAGACACGTACAGCTCCCCTGTCACACCCGGCGGGACCGGGCGCAGGAAGCCGTCCAGGACATAGGTGCGTACGTTGCCCAGGGGCCGCCCGATCGGTGGTGCCTCATCCTGCGGGCGTATGTCCGCCGGGACCAGGTCGGCAGTGGTGATCACCGTGGCCTCGGTCGGGCCGTAGGTGTTCCACAGCCGCGCCTGCCCCACCCACCGGCTGGCCAAATCGGCGGTCAACAGCTCCGCGCCCAGCACCCAGTTCCGTACACCCGGCACGACAGCCGGGTCGAGCACGCCGAGAAGCGAGGGCACGACACTCGCCGTGGTGACCCCGGTCCGCTCGATCATCGCCGCCAGCGCGGCAGGCTCCGCCCGCTCCTCCGCCGACGCGACCGCGAGCGTCCCACCACCCGCCAACGTCACCGCCACATCCAACACCGCCGCGTCAAAACTGAACGACGCGAACTGAAGCACAGTCGTACCCTCCGACACACCCAACGCCGGACGCATCGCCTCAGACAGATTCGTCACGCCACCCTGCGCGACCGCCACACCCTTCGGACGACCCGTCGAACCGGAGGTGTAAATGACGTAGGCGAGCTGATCAGGGCCGATGTACGTGCGTAGCGGCTCATCGGACTGCTCGGCCAACTCCAGGCCGTCCAGGCGCACCACGTGCGCCCCACCCACCGGCAACGTGTCAGTTGCTCCGAGGACAACCTCCACCCCACTGTCCGCCACCATGAACGCGAGCCGCTCCGCCGGATACTCCGGGTCCAGCGGTACGAACGCCGCCCCCGCCTTCCACACCGCCAACTCCGCCACCACCATGTCCACCCCGCGGGGCAGACGCAAACCCACCCGCGGCTCAACCCCCACACCCAGTACCGCGAGATGTCGCGCCAGACGATTCGCCCGCGCGTCCAACTGTGCGTAGGACGCGCATTGCTCGGCGCCACACCGCACCGCTACCGCATCCGGCGACCGAGCGACCCACCCCTCGAACGCCTCCAGCACGGAACCCGCCGCCACGGGGGAGGCTGTGTCGTTCCAGGCCTTCACCACCCGTGAGAGCTCCGGTCCCTGCACCGCGTCCGCGCGGCCCACCGGGGCCGTCGGGTCGTCGATCGTGTGCCGCAGGAAGGTGAGGAAGGAGCTGTGAACGGAGCGGGTCCATGTGCGGTCGTAGAGAGACGGGTTGGCCTCCAGGGTGATCTGCATGCCCTCGTTCTCGGTCCAGCCGCTGACCAGGACGCCGAACTCCTCGACGCGTCGGCTGGACGCGTCGCGTACGACGCCCCGGGCTTCGCCGAGGCGCAGGCTCTCACCGGCCCTGGGCATCACGTTCACGTAGGGGCCGAAGTGGCGGTGGTCGCCTTGTGGCCAGGCGAGTGCTCGGCGTAAGTGCTCGCCCCGGAAGTCCTGGTGGTCCAGGAGAGCACTGATCTCGTGGTCCGCGTGGCGTGCCAGGTCCAGGAGGCTTTCGGCGGGGGCGGTGGAGAGACGGAGCGGCAGGATGTTCGCCGTCGTGCAGGGGGTGCGGCGGGTCCGGGGTGTGGTGCGGGCGGCGACCGGCAGGCTCAGGATCGTTTCTCCGGTTTCGCTCAGGCGGGCGAGGAAGGCCGCGAACGCACCGACGACGAGCCTCGGCCAGCTCACTCCGGCGCGGGACGCCGCCGCGCGGAGACGTTCGACCGAGGCGGGGGGCAGCACGCCCGTTTCTCGCAGGGGCTCGGTGGCGGCACCGGCTGCGGTGGTGTCCGGCCCGGACGGCCGGTGTCCGGGGATGGTCGCGCGCTCCGGACGGTCGGCGAACCGGTCGAGCCAGTGGTCGCGGTCGCGCGCGAAGCGTTCGGAGTTCCGGTAGGTGGACTCCTGCTCCAGCAGGTCGCTCAAGGTCGCGTGCCCGGCGGGGGCGGGGGCGCGGCCGTGGAGTGTCGCCGTGTAGATGTCCGCCACGCGGCGGCCCAGCAGGGAGCAGGCGTAGGCGTCCATCAGGAGGTGGTCGTAGCGCTGGCACCAGATGTGGCGGTCGGGGGCCAGCCGGAAGAGGGCGTACGCGTAGGGGCGTCCGCCCGGTTCCCGGCCGGGGTCCTGCCGTGTCCACGCTTCGGCGATGGTCCGTGCCTCGTCGGGGTTTTCGGAGGCGCTGTGCGACACGTCGAATCGGTGCATCAACGGGCTCTGGGCGGCGAGTAATGCGTTCCTGTCCGATGCCGGGGCGATGATCTGTGTAGCCATTTCCCCGGCGTCTTCCCCGGGGCGCACTTCTCGTACGTGCAGGATCTCGGTTTCCGCGACAGCTCGGCGTACGGCGCTTTCCAGTGTGTGTGCGTCGATCGGGCCGTTGATCTCGACGTACTGGCCGACGGTGTACTGGCGACGGTCGCCGTCCAGGTGCTGCGCGAGCCAGATTCCCTCCTGGGAATCGAAGAGGGGCAGCACGATGTCAGCCTTGCCGGTCATATTTCCCCCTCGCCGAGCTGTTCGCGTCGGCTGAATGCTGGAATTCCCCGGACGTACACGCAACAGGACGATACCGATTGCTCTCGGGGATTCCCAATGACCAACTATTGGCTGTCTGTTGGTCCGCCTCCCGGGGGAACTGCCGGGACGACCGGGGGAACTGGCGGGACGAACGAATATGGGGAGGGACTCAACTAGGCGGTGCCGTGTGAAGCAAACCGCGATTCACTGGAAACGTCCAACCGCTCATTCTCACGGTTGGACACTGTGCCGTGCGGGTCCGTGGTGGTGGCGGGGCCGCTGGTCCGCCACGCGCAGGGGGAAGGCCGCTTCGACGACGAGGCCGCCCTGGGGCCGGGCCCGCGCGTGCAGGGTCGCGCCGTGGACGTCGGCGATGGAGCGCACGATCGACAGGCCGAGACCGTGGTGGCCGTCGCCCGCGGTGCGGTCGAGCCGCTGGAACGGTTCGAGGAGGCCGTCCACCCGGTCGGCCGGGATCACCGGGCCGGAGTTGCTCACCCGTACGACGGCGCGGTCGTCCTCGACGCGTGTCTCGGCGCGCACCCAGCCCTGGTCGACGTTGTAGCCGGAGGCGTTGTCGAGGAGGTTGGCCACCAGCCGTTCGATCAGCGGGGCGTCGCCCCAGATGTCGGCGGGGGTGGTCTTCGCCTCGACGCACAGGCCCCGCCGCTCCGCTTCCGGGCGCCAGCCGAGTACGGCGCGGTCGGCCAGTTCACCGAGGTCGAGGGGTTCGCGGCGGTCGAGGCCGCGTTCGCTGCTGGAGAGGGTGAGGAGCGATTCGAGGAGTTGTGCCTGCTGTTCGCTGAGGACGAGGAGGCGTTCGAAGTTGGCGCGGAAGGAGTCGACCGTGGCGCCGCGGTCTATGAGTGACTCCTCAAGGAGCGCGTGCTCGACGGTCAGGGGGGTGCGTAACTCGTGCGCGGCGTTGGCCACGAAGCGCTTGTGGGAGTCGAGCGCGGTCTCCAGTCGGCCGAGCAGTCCGTCGACGGTGTCGGCGAGGTCCTTCAGCTCGTCGTCGGGGCCCGCGACGGCCAGTCGCTCATGGACGTTGCGGGCGGAGATCCGCTGGATGCTGGAGGTCATGGTGCGCAGGGGGCGCAGGACGCGGCCCGCGATCAGCCAGCCTAGGCCGATCGCGATCACCGACATGATCGCGAGGGCGATGCCGGACTCGATGAGCAGGTCGTGCATCTCGGCGGCGTGCTGGCGTTCGGCCTGCTCCCGCTGGGCCTTGGCGAAGGCGTTCAGCGCGCCGGGGCCGACGGTGTCCGGATAGAGGTGGATGCCGCCGTCGGCGGGGAAGGAGGCGCCGCCGTCGCCGCGGCTGAACAGGAAGAAGCCGTTGGGCCGGTTGGCGAGCAGGTAGGTGATGGTGAGCAGGATGCCGCCGGAGAGGACGAACATCAGCCCGTAGAGAAGCGTCAGCCGCGTACGGACCCGCCGGGGGCGGCGCCGCGGAAGCCCCTCGGCACTCCGAGGG
>NZ_JASKYR010000047.1:0-23320 GCF_041028215.1 Streptomyces flavofungini | reverse complement strand
GCCTTGGGGGGCTCGGGGCTGTCCGTCAGCAGATAGCTGGTCGTGGCGATGCCGAGCGGTATCGCCACGACGGCCGCCAGGGCCGCCATGCGGTGGGAGAAGACCATGTCCGCGATGGTGCGGGGCGCACCGTCGTGTTCCGATGAGCCGCGGATGAGGAAATCCTCATGAAGACGGGACCGCGCTCCGGGGGTCCGCGGGTACGAGGAGTCTCAGGAGTCGAGGCCGATCGCGAACGCCGCCTCCAGGTCGTGCTGGGAGTACGTGCGGAACGCGACGTGCGTGTCCGTCCCCTCGACGCCGGGGATCTTGCTGATCCGGCCGGGGATGACGTCCGCGAGGTCGTCGTGGCGCGGCACGCGCACCATGGCGATCAGGTCGTAGGTGCCGGTGACGGAGAAGACCTCGCTGACGGAGTCGAGCGCGGCGATCGACTCGGCGATCTCCGGGATCCGGTCCACGCTGGTCTTGATGAGCACGATCGCGGTGATCACGGCTGGCTGTCTCCCTCGATGGCCGGTGCGGCGGTGCTCTTCACTCTAGCCCTCCGCAAACACCACACCCACGCGTAGAGGAACCCGAGCGAGAAGCCCACCAGATGTGCCAGGTACGCCACCCCGCTGCCCTGCCCGTCCTGTCCCGCGGCGAGCCACTGGAGGGCGACCCAGAACGGCAGCACGAGCCAGGCGGGGAAGCGCAGCGGCAGGAAGAACAGGAACGGGTAGATGCTGGTGACGCGCGCCTTGGGGAAGAGGTAGAGGAACGCGCCGAGGACGGCGGAGATCGCCCCCGAGGCCCCGACGAGCGTCTGGTGGGAGCCCGCGTGCGCCGCCGCGTACGAGAGCAGCGCGAGATAGCCGCACCCGGTGTAGAAGAGCGCGTAGGAAAGGTGCCCCATGCGCTCCTCGACCATCGCCCCGAAGACGAAGAGGAAGAGCATGTTGCCGAGCAGATGCACCCAGCTCCCGTGCACGAACAGCGCCGTGAACGGGCCGAGGGCGGCGCTCGGCACGCCGCTGAAGAGCTCGACGGGCACCACGCCCCACCGCTCGAAATAGGCCTGCTGCGCGCCGAGCAGTTCGTTGCCGCGTCCGTAGCCGGGGTTGAGCCCGGAGACCGGTGAGATCACGAACACCAGGCAGCAGGCGGCGATCAGTGCGTACGTCACCGGGGCCGACCGGCCGCCGAGCAGCCGGCCCGCCCTCGTCTTCCATGCGTGGATCATGAACAGAGCATGACGTAGCGGGCGCTACCGGCACAGACCGCCATGCCGGGACGGACGCCGCCGCATGGCGCCCCTTACAGGCCTTAAGGTTGCGGGCAATACGCACCACGGAATACCGCACGAGCACCACGCCACCGAGGAAAGCGATCAGCCACGATGACGGTTCCCCTGCCGACCGCCACCACCCGGTGGCGCTGCACGCTGTGCGGCAATCTCACGCGTTTCGACGTGACCCGCACCTCGAAGGTCGTCGAGTATGTGCATCTCGACCTGGCCGGTGAGCCGAACGTCGAGGAACGCGAGGTGGTCAGTGAGACCATCGAGTCGGTCCGCTGCCGCTGGTGCAACGCGGTGGATCAGGTGGAACTGGTGGACAGGCCGGGCACCGGCTCCTGAGGGAGCGGGGCCCGCACGGCAAGTGGGGTGACGGATGGTGGAGAGCGCAGGCGGGGAGCCGGACGACGGCGCCGCTGAGGTGCTCGACCGTCCGCTGCCGGACGGGGTGCGGCGGCGCGTCGTCCAGATCGTCTCGGACGGCTTCGGCGGGCTGACCCTGGCCGAACTTCCGGCACAGCTCAGACAGTACGCCCGCTTCACGCCCACCCGGCGCGCGAAGTTCGCGGGCAACGCCATGGCGGCGGCCCTGGAGAGCGACACCATCTTCCGGCAGCGCATCGGCGAGCGGCTCAGGGAGTCCCAGGCCGAGCTGGCCGGTGCCCTGGACGCGGGCACCCCGCCGCCCGCCGCCGACCCCCTCGACGTGGCGGCTGCGGCCTATGTGCTGCGCCCCACCGGCTGGGTGAAGCTGGTGACCGCCGCGGGCGAGGAGGCCCAGCGGGCGGACGCCGAGCGCGCGGACGACGAGACCAGGGCCGAGCTCGACCGGCTGCGCGAGGAGCTGGCCGCGGCGCGCGGCCAGACCAAGGCGGAGACCGAGCGGCTCCGCGCCGAGCTGGAATCGGCGCGCAGGGAAGCCGAATCGATGCACCGGAAGCTGCGCGGGGCGCTCAGCGACATCAAGCGGGGCGAGGCCGCGCTGCGCAAGGCCGCCGCGGAGACGGAGACCGTCCGCGCCGAGGGTCAGGCCCAGGTGTCCGCCGCCGAGAGCGAGACGCGGCGGCTGAAGGCACGGCTCGGCGAGACCGAGGCCGCCCTCGAGGCCAGCCGCAGGGCCGCGCGCGAGGGGCGCAGCGTGGAGGACATGCGGGTGCGCCTGCTGCTCGACACGGTCCTCGACGCGGCCCAGGGGCTCCGGCGCGAACTGGCCCTGCCGCCCGTCTCGGTGCGGCCCGCGGAGACCGTGGACGCCGTCGAGCCGGGGCGGATGTCGCCCAAGGACATCGCGGCCCGCGCGCTCTCCGAGAACGACCCGGCGATCCTGGACCAGCTCCTCGCCCTGCCGCAGGCGCACCTGGTCGTCGACGGCTACAACGTCACCAAGACGGGCTATCCGACCATGCCCCTGGACAAGCAGCGGCTGCGCCTGCTCGGCTCGCTCTCGCAGCTCGCCCTGCAGTCCGGCGCCGAGGTCACCTGCGTCTTCGACGGGGCCGAGCTGGCCGCTCCGGTGCTGCTCGCACCGCCGCGCGGGGTCAGGGTGCTGTTCTCCAAGCCGGGCGTGACGGCCGATGAGCTGATCCGTCAGCTGGTGCGCGCGGAGCCGCCGGGCAGGCCCGTGGTCGTCGTCTCGACCGACCGCGAGGTGGCCGACGGGATCGCCAAGGCCGGTGCGCGGCCGGTGGCTTCGGCGGTGCTCCTGAAGCGGCTTTCGCGGAGTTAAAGAGGCTTCCGGCAACTCCTGCGCGCAATGCCCGAATTGGGGGCGCCCGAGGTGCGACGCAGCGTCAGAAGATCATTACGGGCTGTGTGCCGTCGGTAAAATATGCCTCCCGCAACCGATTTTCTGCCCCGGTAATTTGAACTGATCACAAGAAGGTCACTAAGGTCTCGCCTCGAACCTCCGCTCAGTTGATCACCCACACGGGGTGGCGGCGGTGGTACCCGCCCACCGGGTCTCGGTAGGCGGCTGGAGGAAGAAGGAGCCGCCCGCGTGGCGTCCCACCGTCGTCCCAAGCAGCCGAGCCGCACCCGCGTGACCGTGCTCACCGCGACCGCCGCCGCTGCCGTCGCCCTCACCTCGCAGGGCGCCGCCCAGGCCGCGCCGAAGCCGAGCAAGGACGAGGTCAAGTCCAAGGTCGACAAGCTCTACGAGGACGCGGAGCGGGCCACCGACAAGTACAACGGGGCCAAGGAGAAGCAGGAGAAGCTCGAGAAGCAGATCGGCGCTCTCCAGGACAAGGTCGCCGACGGCCAGGAGGAGCTCAACGAGCTGCGGGACGGCCTCGGCTCGATGGCCAGCGCGCAGTACCGCTCCGGCGGCATCGACCCCTCCCTCCAGCTCTTCCTCTCCTCCGACCCGGACGACTACCTCGACAAGGCGTCCACCCTCGACCAGCTCAGCAGCCAGCAGGTCGACGCGCTGAAGAAGATCCAGAAGAAGCAGCGGGACCTCGCGCAGAAGCGCAAGGAGGCCGCGGGCAAGCTGGACGACCTCGCGGACACCCGCGAGGAGCTCGGCAAGAAGAAGAAGGAAGTCCAGGGCAAGCTCGGCGAGGCCCAGAAGATCCTCAACACGCTGACCGCCAAGGAGAAGGCGGACCTGGCGGCCAAGGAGCAGAAACGCGCGAGCCGCGCCGCCGACCAGCGCGCCGACCTCGGCGACGAGGCGCCCGCCTCCGGCCGTGGCGCCGCCGCCCTGAGCGCCGCCGCCACCCAGCTCGGCAAGCCGTACGTCTCCGGCGGCACGGGCCCCAACTCCTACGACTGCTCCGGGCTCACCCAGTGGGCGTACGCGCAGGCCGGCGTCTCCATCACCCGCACCACGTACACCCAGCAGAACGACGGCACGAGGATCGGCCGCGGCGAGCTGAAGCCCGGCGACCTGGTCTTCTTCAACAACCTCGCACACGTCGGCTTCTACGCGGGCAACGGCCAGGTCCTGCACGCCCCGAAGCCGGGCGCCGTCGTCCGCTACGAGTCGATGTCCTACCTCGGCACCTTCCAGTTCGGCGTCCGCGTCTGACCGCTCGCCGGAACCGCCCGAACGGGCGAATCACGGCAACTCCCGCTGACCCCGCGCCCCGTTGATGACCTGCGTCAGAAGCGGGGCGCAGCGCTGTCCGTACCCATTCGGCCGTTGGTTCCGCCCCGGCCGCCCGGCTACTGTCGGCGCGCGTTCCCCCGGAAAGCCGGGGGGCTTCAGCGGAAGGAGAGCGGCGTCCCGTGGGGTCCCACCGCCGTCCCGCACAGCCCGGCACCGACCGGAGCACGCGCGTCACCGTCCTCTCGGCGGCAGCGGCCACCGCTGCCGCGGCCCTGGCCGCCGCACCCGCGGGTGCCGCGCCGCAGGACAAGCCCTCCGACACCAGGGCCAAGGTCGACCGGCTCTACGAACAGGCCGAGCAGGCCACCGAGGCCTACAACGACGCCGACGAGCGCACGGACAGGCTGCGCGGGCAGGTGAAGCGGGCCCAGGACGGCGTCGCCCGCGGCCAGGAGCGGATCAACCGGATGCGGGGCGCGCTCGGCGCGCTCGCCGGGGCGCAGTACCGCGAGGGCGGCATCGACCCCGCGCTCCAGCTCATGCTCTCCTCCGACCCCGACGGCTACCTCGACCGCGCCTCGGTCCTCGACCGCGTCACCGCCCGGCAGGCGAGTGAGCTGACCGACCTCCAGAAGGCCCAGCGCGGCCTCGCCCAGAAGCGCGCCGAGGCCGGGCGCAAGCTCGCCGAGCTGGAGAAGAGCCGCGCCACCGTCGCCCGCCACAAGCGCACCGTCGAGCACAAGCTCGCCAAGGCGCGGCGGCTGCTCAACTCGCTGAACCGGCACGAGCGCGAGGCCTACGACCGGTCCTCGCGCTCCGGCGACCGGGCCGGCCTGCCCGCCTCCGGCGGCGCCGCGTCCGCACGCGCCGCCGCCGCGCTGGCCGCCGCCCGGTCCGCGATCGGCCGCCCTTACGTATGGGGGGCCAACGGACCCGCCGGATTCGACTGTTCGGGCCTCATGCAGTGGTCGTACGCCCAGGCCGGGGTCGGCCTGCCGCGCACCTCGCAGGCGCAGCGGTACGCGGGCCGCCAGGTCTCCCTCTCCGAGGCGCGGCCCGGCGACCTCGTCGCCTACCGCGACGACGCCAGCCACATCGGGATGTACGTGGGCAACGGCCAGGTGGTGCACGCCCCCTACCCCGGGGCGCCGGTCCGCTACGACCCGGTCGGCATGATGCCGGTCTCCTCGGTGACCCGCGTCTGACCGGCCGCCCGCCGCGCCCGCCCCGTACGATCGGACAGGTGGCTGGTCACGGGCGCGGGTCGGGAGCGGTGGCGCTGTGCGTCGCGCTCTGCCTCGCCGTGCTCGCCGGCTGCGGCGGCGATCCCGTCCCCGACTCCGCCGCCGGGGACGTGCGCAGACTCCTGGAGCGCCGGGCGCACGCCGTGCTCGAACGGGACGAGAAGGCGTACGAGCGCACGGAGCGGAGCGCGGCCGACGGGCGCGCTCCCGCCGATCTCTTCGCCAACGTCCGTGGCGTGCCGCTCGACTCCTGGGAGTACCGCCTGACCGGCCTCGACCGCTCGGGCTCCCGGGCCACCGCGCGCGCCGAGCTGAGCTACCGCGTCAAGGGCTACGACCGCGCCCCGCTCACCGCCGAGCGCACGCTCGCCCTGGAGCGGCACGGCGGGCGCTGGTACGTCACCTCCGAGCGGCCCGCGCGGAAGGCGGGCCAGCAGCTCTGGGACCAGGGCCGGGTGCGGGCCGAGCGGGGCGAGCACAGCCTCGTCCTCGGCGTCGGGCAGAGCGCGAAGGAGCGCCGCGTCTACCGTGACCTCGCCGACCGCGCGGTGCCCGCCGTCGACCGGGCCTGGCGGGACAAGTGGCCCGGGAAGGTCGTCGTCCTCGTGCCCCGCACACTGGACGGCATGGCGGGCCTGCTCGGGGCGCCCGCCGCCGGGTACCGGGGGATAGCGGCGGTCACCACCGGCGAGGTGGGCGGCTCGGGGCGGGCCCCGGCGGACCGCGTCATCGTCAACCCCGAGGCGTACGGCGTCCTCGGCGGCTTCGGCAAGCAGGTCGTGCTGACCCATGAGACGGCCCATGTGGCGACCCGCTCCCGTACCTCGGCGGCCACCCCGCTCTGGCTCTCCGAGGGCTTCGCGGACTGGGCGGGCTATCGCGGCAGCGGGCGTACGGCGGCACAGGCCGCGCCCGAGCTGCGGCGCGCGGCACAGGACGAGCGGCTGCCCGGCACGCTCCCCGACGACGCCGACTTCGGCTTCGACGGCGACGCCGAGCGGCTCGCCCAGGCCTACGAGGGCTCGTGGCTGGCCTGCCGGATGATCGCGGAGCAGTGGGGCGAGCGGCGGCTGCGGGAGTTCTACCGGGCCGTGGGCGCCCATGAGAAGCGGGCGGGGGCCGTCGAGGACGCCCTGCGGGACGTCCTGGACACCACACTTGAGGAGTTCACGGCGCGCTGGCGTACGTATCTGCGCTCCGAGCTGCGCTGACCGCGCCCCGCACCGGCCCAGGCGCCCCGCCCCGTGGCTCCGCGGCGCTCCGGCGCCACAGCTCGCGGCAGGCGAGCAGGGCCGCCGCGACGAGCAGGCCGTTGCGCACGAGGAGCAGGGCCACGCCCAGCGGATCGCTGGCCACCACGTGCGAGAACCAGACGGGGAACTCCAGGAACGTCACGAACGTGGCCGCGAGGACGAGCCGGACGGGGAGCCCCATGCCGCTCGTGCGGTACGCCAGGCAGACGGCGGCGATCCCCACCAGCCACAGCATGTACTGCGGGCTGATCACCCGGCTCGTGGCGGTGAAGAGCAGCACGGCCACGAAGGCCGCCTCCGCGAGCGTGCCCGCCGACCAGAGGCGGGCGCGCAGCCGCCACACCAGGAGCCAGCCGAACACGGCCAGGGTGAGCGCCTGCGCCGCCGTGCTGACCAGCGGCACGTACGGGCCGAGGAACTCCACCGAGCCGTAGTTGAGCCGCACCTCGCCCCGCCAGCCCAGGTGCCGCCCCACGTGGAAGACGAGGGCGCCGAGCGACTCCACCTCCGTGCCCCGGTCGCGCTGGAAGGTGAGGAAGGCGAGCGCGCCCGGCATCGCCACCAGGAAGCCCAGCGTGACGCCGAGGGCGGTGACGGCGGCCGCCGTCCAGGACCGCACCGTGGCCCGGCCGCGCGGCGTGCCGGCGAGCAGCAGCACCGGCCAGACCTTCAGGAGCGCGCCGAACCCCGCGAGCGCCCCGAGGACGCGCGGACGCCCGGCCCCGGCGAGCAGCGCGGCGACCGCGACGGCGGTCACGAGGATGTCGTAGCGGGCGTACACGGTCGGCCCGAGCAGCGGCACGCCCACGGTCCACACCACGAGGCCGCGCGGCGATCTGCCGGGACGCCGCCCCGCGTACAGGAGCAGTCCGGAGACGGCCGCGTCGGCGAGGAAGGCCAGGACGAAGAAGGCCGACGGATAGTCAAGGAAGGGCAGCAGAGCGGGGGAGAGGACGGCGAGGGCGGCGCCGGGCGGGTACTGCCACGTGACGTCGTCCAAGGGGAAGGTGCCGGTGCGCAGGATCTCGTACCAGCCCTGGTAGATGACGGAGACGTCGCTGGTCACGTCGGGTCCGGGGGCGGTGAGCAGACGGAGGACGCAGAGCAGCAGGACGGCCCTGGTGAGCCACCAGAAGAGGAGAATACGCGCCATACGCCCGCCCGGCCCCTTTTCGTGCGCTTCAAGGTGTTTCGCTGTGTTTCTCGGCTCATGATGCCGGGCGGCGCGGGCGGAGGGCGAAGAGGCGGGGCCGTCGGCTGCCCCTCTGCCGCCGCTTCGGTACTGTCGGGCACGATGCACAAGACCTTGATCGTGACCAATGACTTCCCGCCCCGGCCCGGCGGCATCCAGGCGTTCCTGCACAACATGGCGCTGCGCCTGGATCCCGAGCGGATCGTCGTCTACGCGTCCACCTGGAAGCGGGGCCGCGAGGGCGCCGAGGCCACCGCCGCCTTCGACGCCGAACAGCCCTTCAAGGTCGTACGCGACCCCACGACGATGCTGCTCCCGACCCCCCGGGTCACCCGGCGCGCGGTCTCGCTGCTGCGGGAACACGGCTGTACGTCGGTGTGGTTCGGGGCGGCCGCGCCGCTGGGGCTCATGGGCTCCGCGCTGCGCAAGGCGGGCGCCACGCGGCTGGTCGCCACGACCCACGGCCACGAGGCCGGGTGGGCCCAGCTTCCCGCGTCCCGCCAACTCCTGCGGCGGATCGGCGAGTCGACGGACACGGTCACCTACCTCGGGGAGTACACCCGGTCGCGGATCGCCGCAGCGCTGACGCCCGCGGCGGCCGGGCGGATGGTGCAACTGCCGCCGGGCGTCGACGAGAAGACCTTCCACCCCGGTTCGGGGGGTGACGCCGTGCGGGCGCGGCTCGGACTGACGGACCGTCCGGTCGTCGTCTGCGTCTCGCGGCTCGTCCCCCGCAAGGGCCAGGACACGCTGATCCTCGCCATGCCGTCGATCCTCGCGAAGTCACCGGAGGCGGTGCTTCTCGTGGTCGGCGGCGGCCCCTACGAGGCGGACCTCCGCAAGCTCGCGGCCGAGACGGGCGTCGCGGGCTCGGTCCGCTTCACCGGGGCGGTCCCGTGGTCGGAGCTTCCCGCGCACTACGGCGCCGGGGACGTCTTCGCCATGCCGTGCCGGACGCGGCGGGGCGGTCTGGACGTGGAGGGCCTCGGCATCGTCTACCTGGAGGCCTCGGCGACGGGCCTGCCGGTCGTCGCCGGTGACTCCGGCGGCGCGCCCGACGCGGTCCTCGACGGCGAGACGGGCTGGGTGGTCAGGGGCGGCGCCCCCGAGGAGGCCGCCGACCGCATCACCACGCTCCTGGCGGACCCGGAACTCCGCTCCCGCATGGGCTCGCGGGGGCGCGCCTGGGTGGAGGAAAACTGGCGCTGGGACCTCCTGGCCGCCCACCTCCGCGCTCTCCTGTAGCCCCCCGGCCTGCGGGCCCTCGTGGGTTGCTCGCGCAGTTCCCCGCGCCCCTTGGGGGGTCGGGCGTTGCGTCTTTGCCTGCGGGCTGTCGTGGGCTGGTCGCGCAGTTCCCCGCCCCTGGGCTTGACGGGGGCGGGCCGGGAAAGCGGGGCGGAGCCTCGGCTTTCAGGGGCGCGGGGAACTGCGCGAGCGACCACGACGCGACCGGCAGCCGCAAGGGAACAGGCCCCCCACGGCGAGTGGGCGGCCTGTCAGGGGCGCGGGGAACTGCGCGAGCGACCACAAGAGAGCGATGGCCGCCAAGGGACACGGCACCCCACGGCCAGTGGGCGCAAGGACCGTCAACGCTACCCGCGGTAAATCGCCTCGATCTCGTCCGCATAATCCTTCGCCACCACATTCCGCTTCAGCTTCAGCGACGGCGTCAGATGACCGGACTCCTCCGTGAACTGGGAACCGAGGACACGGAACTTGCGGACGGACTCCGCCTTGGAGACCGCCGCGTTGCCGTCGTCCACCGCACTCTGGATCGCCGCCAGAAGATCCGCGTCGTCACGGAGAGACTTCGCGGAGGACCCCGCGGGCTTACCGTGCTCCGCCGCCCACCGCCCGAGGAACTCGTCGTCGACCGTGACGAGCGCCCCCACGAAGGGCCGCCCGTCCCCGACGACCATGCACTCGGCGACCAGCGCATGCGCCCGGATGCGGTCCTCGATGACGGCCGGGGCGACGTTCTTGCCGCCCGCCGTGACGATGATCTCCTTCTTGCGCCCGGTGATCCGCAGATACCCGTCCTCGTCGAGCGTCCCGATGTCCCCCGTGTGGAACCAGCCGTCGGCCAGCGCCTCTTCCGTGGCGCCCTCGTTGTTCCAGTAGCGCGAGAAGAGGTGCTCGCCGTGGAGGAGGACCTCGCCGTCGTCCGCGATCCGCACGACGGAGCCGGGCAGCGGCTGCCCCACGGTGCCGATCTTCTGCCGGTCCCACGGGTTGAAGGCCGTGGCCGCGCAGGACTCGGTGAGGCCGTACCCCTCCAGAACGGTGAAACCGATGCCGCGGAAGAAGTGGCCGAGGCGCTCGCCGAGCGGCGCGCCGCCGGAGATCGCGTACTCGCCGCGCCCGCCGAGCACCGCCCGCAGCTTGCTGAAGACCAGCTTGTCGAAGACCTTGTGCTTGATCTTCAGGCCGAGCGAGGGCCCCGCCGCGCTGTCCAGCGCCCGGCTGTAGGCGATCGCGGTGTCCGCGGCCTTGTCGAAGATCTTGCCCTTGCCGTCCGCCTGCGCCTTCGCCCGCGCCGAGTTGTAGACCTTCTCGAAGACGCGCGGCACGCCCAGGATCATGGTCGGCCGGAAGGAGGCCAGCTCGTCGGTGAGGTTCTTGACGTCGGGCGCGTGCCCCAGCTTGATCGGCGCCATCAGCGCCGCGACCTCCACCAGACGCCCGAAGACATGCGCGACGGGCAGGAAGAGCAGGACCGAGCACTCGCCCGTGCGGAACAGGGGCTTGAGGCGCTCCACCACGTTGCCGCACTCCGCGAAGAAGCTGCGGTGGGTGAGGACGCAGCCCTTGGGGCGGCCCGTGGTGCCCGAGGTGTAGACGATGGTGGCCGGGTCGTCGGCCTTGGCGGCGGCGCTGCGCTCGTCCACGGTGGCGTCCGGCACGTCGGAGCCCGCGCGGTGCAGTTCCTCGATGCCGCCCGCGTCGATCTGCCAGAGGTTCTTCAGGGCGGGCAGCGTCTCGCGCACCGACTCGACGGCTGCGGTGTGCGCGTCCAGCTCGACGACGCAGGCGACGGCGCCCGAGTCACCGAGGATCCACTGGATCTGCTCGGCGGAGCTCGTCTCGTACACCGGCACGGTCACCGCGCCCGCGCTCCAGATGGCGAAGTCGAGGAGGGTCCACTCGTAACGGGTGCGGGACATCAGGCCGACCCGGTCGCCCGGCCGGACCCCGGAGGCGATGAGGCCCTTGGCGGTGGCGCGGACCTCGGCGAGGAAGGTCGTGGCGTCGACGTCCTGCCACCGTCCGCCGACCTTGCGTCCGATGACGGCGACATCCGGATGCTGCGCGGCGTTTCTGCGGACGATGTCGGTCAGATTGCCGTCCGCGGGGACCTCGTACAGGGCCGGAAGGCTGAACTCGCGCAAGACTGCTGCTCCTACATAGGGCGCCGGCGCCACGACGTCGTGTGCTGCGACGGTGCGGTCCAAGATCGGGCAGGTGCTCAGTCGAGTGGGGGGCCGAGCACTACTGGACTGCCCGGACGTTACCCATGGGTATGGCTTGTTCGGTAGGGGGTCGGGCCCAGATGTTCGGTGCGTCACACGCCGTCGTGGTCTGCGTCGCACAGTACGCCACCGGCTTCCCGACTCGGAAGTAACCGCAGGTCCGGCCCCGGGGATGGGGCCCCTACCCTCCGCGGGACGGCCGTCCTAGGGTGATCGGCATGCCAGCTTTCCGGGTCAACGTGGTCAGTGACGTGCACGGCAACGCGGAGGCCCTCGCCCGCGCGGGCGAGGGCGCCGACGCGCTGGTCTGCCTCGGTGACCTCGTACTCTTCCTCGACTACGCCGATCACTCGCGCGGCATCTTCCCCGATCTCTTCGGCGCGGGGAACGCCTCCCGCATGGTGGAGCTGCGCACCGCGCGCCGCTTCGACGAGGCCAAGGAGCTCGGCAGGCGGCTCTGGGCGGGCGTCGACCGCGCCCCGGCGATCGAACAGGCGGTACGCAGGCAGTACGCCGAGCTGTTCGCCGCCTTTCCGACCCCCACCTACGCCACCTACGGGAACGTCGACATGCCCGTCCTGTGGCCGGAATACGCCGGTCCCGGTACGACCGTCCTGGACGGAGAGCGCATCGAGATCGGCGGCCGGGTCTTCGGCTTCGTCGGCGGCGGCCTGCGCACCCCCATGCGCACGCCGTACGAGATCAGCGACGAGGAGTACGCCGCCAAGATCGAGGCGGTCGGCGAGGTCGACGTGCTGTGCACGCACATCCCGCCGGACGTCCCCGAGCTGCTGTACGACACGGTGGCCCGCCGCTTCGAGCGCGGCAGCCGGGCGCTCCTGGACGCGATCCGCTCGACCCGGCCGAGGTACGCGCTCTTCGGCCACGTCCACCAGCCGCTCGTCCGGCGCATGCGGATCGGCGCGACGGAGTGTGTGAACGTCGGGCACTTCGCCGGTTCCGGCAGGCCCTGGGCCCTGGAGTGGTGAGCCCGGGACGCGCGGTAGCCTTCACGCGGTGGACACCACCTCGGACATCCCCTTGTACCGGACCGCATCTGGAGGAGCCACGGCCATGGCCGAACACACCAGCTCGAGCATCACGATCGAGGCGGCACCGGCCGAGGTCATGGCGGTGATCGCCGACTTCGAGCGGTACCCGGACTGGACGGGCGAGGTGAAGGAGGCCGAGGTCCTGGCCACCGACGAGCGGGGCCGCGCCAAGGAGGTCCGCCTCGTCATGGACGCGGGCGCCATCAAGGACGACCAGACCCTCGGCTACACCTGGACCGGCGACGACGAGGTCAGCTGGACCCTCGTCAAGTCGCAGATGCTGCGCTCCCTGGACGGCACCTACCTCCTGAAGCCCGCCGGTTCCGGCACCCAGGTCACCTACCGGCTGACCGTCGACGTCAAGATCCCCATGCTCGGGATGATCAAGCGCAAGGCGGAGAAGGTCATCATCGACCGCGCCCTCGCGGGCCTGAAGAAGCGCGTGGAATCCGGCGAGTAGCGGGACCCGGTGTGCCGGTGAGCGGATCGCACTGACGTACCGTTCACCCTTATGCGCACCCTCCTCGTCACCGGCCCCGGCGGCTCCGGAAGGACCACCGTCGCCGCGGCCGCCGCGCTCGCGTCGGCACGGGCCGGGCAGCGGGTCCTCGTGCTCTCCGCCGACCGCGGCGACACCCTGGGGGCGGCCCTCGGCGGGCCGGAGGCGCACCCCGGGCTCACGGCACGCCACCTCACGCCCGACGCCCGCTTCCGGGACGATCTGGTGGCCCTGCAGGAACGTGCCGCCTCCGCGTTCGAGCTCCTCGGCGCCGACCGGATCGACGGCGAGGAGCTGACCCCGCTGCCCGGCGGCGAGGAGCTGGCCCTGCTGCGCGCCCTGCGCGACGCCGCGCGCGGCACCGCTCACGACACCGTGGTCGTCGATCTGCCGCCCGCCCCCAGGGCCCTCGCCGTCCTCGCCCTGCCGGAACAGCTCCGCCGCTATCTGCGCAGACTGCTCCCGCCGGAACGGCAGGCGGCCCGCGCCCTGCGCCCCATGCTCGGCCGTCTCGCGGGCGTCCCGATGCCCGCCGCCTGGCTGTACGAGACCGCCGCCCGCTGGGAGCGCGAACTGGCCGCCGTACAGGCCGTCGTCGAGGACCCCGCCACCACCGTCCGGCTGGTCGCGGAGCCCGGCCCCGCGGGCGCCGACGCCGTCGCCGAGACCGTCACCGGACTCGCCCTGTATGGGCTGCGCACCGACCTCCTGCTCGCCAACCGCGTCCTGCCCGACGCCTCGGCCGACACCTGGCTCGCCGCGCTCCGTGCCCAGCAGGACAAGACGCTGGCCGAGTGGGAGACCGCGTACGGCCCCGGCCACGGAGTCCGCCGGGTCCGCCACCTCGGACCCAACTGGTACGCGTGCGTCATGGGCACCGCCGTCGTCGCCAACGCGGGCGCCGCACTCCCCTACCGGTTCACCGGCCTCCGTACCGCCTGCACCGCCGTCTGGGCGCTCTCGCTCGTCCTGCTCGCGGTGCTGCTCGCCGCCCGTGCCGCGCACTGGGCGCACCACCGCGACCAGGCCCGCGCCCACCTCCTCGACCCGGCGGTGGCGCCCTTCTACGGCTGCCTGTCCATGGCCCTGCTCGCGGTGGGCGCGGGCACACTGCTGGTCGGCGAGGACTGGATCGGCACCGGCGCCGCCCTCGCTCTCGACGCCGTCCTGTTCACCCTCGGCACGGCCATCGGCCTGGCGGCGGCCGTCGCCGTCCCGTACCTCATGGTGGTCCGGCACCGCGTCACCGCCGACCAGGCGTCGCCGGTCTGGCTGCTGCCCGTGGTCGCGCCGATGGTGTCGGCCGCCGTCGGCCCGCTGCTCGTCCCGCACCTGCCCGCGGGCCAGGCACAGCAGACGCTGCTCCACGCCTGCTTCGCGATGTTCGGCCTGAGCCTGCTCGCCACCCTGGTGATGCTGCCGGTGATCTTCACCCGCCTGGTGACCACGGGGCCCCTGCCGCTCGCGCTCACGCCCACCCTCTTCCTGGTCCTCGGCCCGCTCGGCCAGTCCACCACCGCCACCGGCAAACTCGCGGATGTCGCGCCCGGCGTCGTCCCCGCCCCGCTCGCCCACGGCTTCCTCGCCCTCGCCGTGCTCTACGGCGTGCCCGTGATGGGCTTCGCCCTGTTCTGGCTGGCCCTGGCGGCGGCGCTCGTGCGACGCGCCCGCCGCGAAGGCATGCGCTTCGCGATGACCTGGTGGGCGTTCACCTTCCCGGTGGGCACCTGTGTGACGGGCGCCGAGGGCCTCGCCGAGCACACCGGCCTCGCGGCGTTCGACTGGCTCGCGACCGGCCTCTTCGTCCTGCTTCTCGCGGCCTGCGCGGTGGCTCTGGCGAACACCCTGCGCGGCGTCCTCAACGGCTCGCTGCTCGCAGCGCCGCGCCGAGCACCGCGGGCGCCCGCAGCAGCGAAGGCCCGTACCACGTGAGGTGCCTGCCGCTGACCAGGGCGACCGGCAGGGACGCGGGGAAGGCCTCCGGGCCGTCGTCGGCGGTGAAGCGGTACGGCTCGTCGGGCAGGACCAGCAGATCGAGGCCGCCCTCGCACAGCTCGCCGATCCCGACCCTCGGATAGCGCTCGGCGTGCTCCGCGTAGGCGTTGTCGACACCGAGGCGCGCCAGGACGTCACCCGCGAAGGTGTCGCGGCCGACGACCATCCAGGGCCGCCGCCAGATCGGCACGGCCGCCCGCAGCCGGGCCGCGGGAGCGGGCAGCCCCCGCCACACCGCCTCGGCCTCCCCGAGCCAGCCGGGGTCGTCCGCGCCGCAGGCCGCGAGGACCCGCCGCAGCTCGGCGAAGGCCTGGGGCAGTGTGCGGACCTCCGTGACCAGGACCTCGACGCCCGCATCGCGCAGCGCCGCCAGGTCGGGGGCGCGGTTCTCCTCCTCGTTGGCGATGACCAGGTCGGGGGCGAGGGCGAGAACGCGGGGCACGTCGGGGTTCTTCGTGCCGCCCACGCGGGCGACGCCGAGGTCCGCCGGGTGGGTGCACCAGTCGGTCGCCCCGACCAGCGCACCCGGCGCGCTCACGGCGACCGCCTCGGTCAGCGAGGGCACGAGCGAGACGACCCGCAGCGGGCCGCGGCCGGACGGCACGTCAGCGCCCTCCGTCGTCCACCGCCTCGATGTGGTCCCCGACGGCGACCACCAGGACCCGGGTGTCCGGCACGGTGGCCCGCCACCGGTGGCGCACCCCGCCGGTGAGGAACAGCGAGTCGCCGCGCCCGAGGCGGTAGGCACGGCCCTCCGCCTCCATCTCGACGGCGCCCTCGATGACGTACATCAACTCGTCGTTGCGGTGCTGGAATTCGCGGCCCTCGTCGTGGTCGCCGATGAATTCCAGGGCGTGCAGCTGGTGGTGGCCGCGCGCCAGCTCCCGTACGCGCGCCTCCGGGGTCGAGTGGTCCAGGTCGGTGTCGTCCTGGGCGCGCACGACCTCGACGGTGCGGGCGGGGTCGGCGGCGGCGAGGAGCTCCACGTCGGTGGTGCACAGAGCGTCGGCGACCCGTTGCAGGGAGCGCATGCTGGGCCTGGCGCGTTCGTTCTCGATCTGGCTGAGGAACGGCACGGAGAGGCCGCTGCGCTCGGCGACGACGGCCAGGGTGAGCTCCAGCTGCCTGCGGCGGCGCCGCACGGCCGAGCCCACCCGGAGGGTCTCCTTGTGCTCGTCCATCGCCTCGGCTCCCTTCAGCGCATCGGTCCACTCTCAACCCTGAGGGGTTGTCTGCACCCTACGCATGTTCGCCGGACGGTTCTGCCCCGTTGCCGGGACCGCCCGTCCCCCGCCTTCGGCCCACGGCCGCGGAAACACTCCGCGCGCCGACCCTACTTCCCGAGTTCGCGCCAGTAGAGCAGTTGTCCGGACTCACCCGGCGCGGACCCCTCGGCGGGCACGAAGAGGCTCATGAGCAGAGCCGGTTCGCCCCGTGGGTCGGTCAGCAGGGTCGCGGAGGGGTTGGCGAAGGCACGGCTGCCGCCGTGGGTGCGGATGTCCAGCCGGTCCGCGCGTCCACTCGGGGGATCGTAGGCGTACGTGGACCAGGTCCCGAAGTCCCCGCGCCGCCCCTGCCCCTCGATGAGGACCACCCGCTGCCCGCCGAGCTCGACAGGCGCGCGGTCGCCGATGTTGCCGCCGTTGCCCCGGGACCGCACCGCGCGGTCGAGCCGCCGGTCGGGCTCGGCGTGCCAGTGCCGGAAGCCGGTGAGCGTGGCGCGGAGCTGGCGGTCGGTCCCCGGTGAGCTGGATGGTCGCGCCGCGCACCGCGGTGACGCCGGGGGTGCCCTCGGCGCAGCGCGACAGGGTGCGCGGCGCGTCGAAGGAGTGCCGGGCGCGGCCCGCGAGCAGCGCGGCGGCGTCCTCGTACGCCCGCACGGCGATGTGGTTGCGGGGGTCCTTCTCATAGGCGAGGACGTAGCCGCCGCGGCCGTCGTGGGCGAGCGCTGGCGGCGCTGCCAGTGGCGCAGGTCGGTGGAGGTGGCCACGGCGGCGTGGAAGCGGCCGTCGGCCAGGAGCGTGTGGTAGACGGCGAGGTAGCGGCCGTCCTGGGCCTGCTCGATCTGCGCGGCGTCCATGGTGCGCCCGGTGTCGTCCCGCGCGTCGTAGCGGTGTCCGTCGGCGGCGGTGACGTCCCCGGCGAGCGCGGCGAGGCGCGCGGTGCCCGCTGAGGCGGGGCCGGCGTCCGCCCGCGCGAGGTGCGCGACGAGCAGCGAGGCGGCCAGGGCGAGGGCGGCGGCGAAGTAGAGGCGGGCCGTCCTTGGCTGCCTGGCGGAGGTCACGGGGTCTCGCGTTCGGGTGTTCGAGAGGGGCGGGCGGACTCCGTCGAGATTAGGCACCGCGGGCGCCCGCCGGAACGCCGGAAGGGGTGGGCTTCGCCACAAGGCGACGCCCACCCCTTACTGCGGTCGGTCTCTCGGCCGGTCTACTTCGCGGAGGTCATCTTCTCCTCGAAGCCCGGGTTCTTCTTGAGCCAGGCGTCGACGGCCTTGGGCTCGTTGTTCTTGCCCGCCTTGTTGATCTCGTTCTCCAGGGAGGCCAGCTCCTGCTCGCTCATCTTGAAGTTCTTGAGCCACTTCGTGAGCTGCGGGTACTGCTCGGGGAAGTCCTTGCTGGAGAGCGAGCGGATCGTGTTGCCCTTGCCGAAGCCGCCCTTGGGGTCCTTCAGCTTGGTCAGCTTGTACTCGTTGTACGACCAGTGCGGCGACCAGAGCAGGACCGCGATGGGCTCCTTCTTGGAGTAGGCGGTCTTCAGCTCGGAGAGCATCGCGGGGGTGGAGCCCGCGGCGATCTCGTACTCGTCCTCCAGGCCGTAGCCCGGCAGGACCTTGTCCTTGAGCGCCTGCATCACGCCGGTGCCCGGCTCGATGCCGATGATCTTGCCCTTGAACTTGTCGCCCTTGCCCTTGAGGTCGGCGAGCGACTTCACGTCCTTGACGTAACTCGGGACGGCGACTTCGAGGGAGGTCGGGCTGTACCAGGACCCGAGGTCCTTCAGGTTCTCCTTGTTCTTGTCCCAGTACGACTTCTGGGCGGTGGGCAGCCACGCGTCGAGGTTGAGATCGAGGTCACCCTGGGCGAGACCGGTGTAGGCGGGGCCCACGTCGGCCGGCGTCAGCTCCATCTTGTAGCCGCGCTTCTCCAGGACGCGCTTCCACAGGTTGGTGACGGCGATGTTCTCGTCCCAGGCGAAGTACGCGGCCTTCAGCGGACGCTTGGTCTCCTCGCTGCCCGTGCCCTTGGGCAGCGGGGCCAGCTTGTCGACCACCTTGGGGTTCTTCTTCAGCCAGGTGCGCACGGCGTCCTGCTGCTTGCCCTTGCCCGCCTTGTTGATCTCCGCCTCAAGGCTGGTGAGCTGCTTCTCGTCCATGGTGAAGTTCTTGAGCCACTTGGCGACCTGCGGGTTCTCCTTCGAGAAGCCCTTGCGCGCCAGCGAGTGCACGCCGTCGCCCTTGCCCCAGGCACCCTTCGGGTCCTTGAGCTTCTTCAGGTCGAAGTCGTTGTACGCCCAGTGCGGCGACCAGAGCGGGACGACGATCGGCTCCTTCTTCGCGTACGCCGCCTTCAGCTCGGACAGCATCGCGGTGGTGGAGCCGTCGACGACCTTGTACTCCTTGTCGAGGCCGTACTCCTTGAGGACCTTGCTCTTCAGGAGCTGCATCTCACCGGCGCTCGGCTCGATGCCGGTGATCTTGCCGTCGAACGTGCCGCCCTTGCCCTTGAGGTCCGCGAGCGAGTCCACGTCCTTCATGTACGAGGGGACGGTCAGCTCCAGGGACGTCTGGTCGTACCAGGCGCCGAGGTCCTCCAGCTTGTCGCCGTACTTCTTCATGTACGTGGCGTGCGTCGTCGGCAGCCACGAGTCGGTCTGGAAGTCGACGTCGCCCTGGGAGAGCGAGGTGTAGAGCGGCCCGGCGTCCAGGAGGCTGGCGTTCACCTTGAAGCCGCGCTGCTCCAGGATCTCCTTCCAGAGGAAGGTGGAGGCGATGCCCTCGTCCCAGTTGATGTAGCCGATGTTGATTTCCTTGCCCTGGCCGACGTCCTTCGAGGCGGCCACGGACTCGGACTTGCTGGAGCCGAAGATGCCCATGCCGCCCGCGACGAGCGCGAGGACGACGACGCCGACCATGGCGACGACGGGCCGGGGGCGGTAGTTCCAGATGTTCAGCCCCTGCGCGGCCCGCAGCTTGGCGAGCGCGCGGCGGCCGAGCGGCGAGACCTGGCCGCCCAGGCCGCTGGTGACGCGGTCCAGGTAGATGGCGAGGATGACGATGGAGACGCCCGCCTCCGCGCCGAGACCGACGTCGAGCTGGCCGATGGCGGCGTTCACGTCGGCGCCGAGACCCGGGGTGCCGACCATGCCGGTCAGGGCCGCCATGGAGAGGCCGAGCATGATGACCTGGTTGACACCGGCCATGATCGTCGGCAGCGCGAGCGGCAGCTGGACGCGGAAGAGGGTGTTGCGGGGCGTAGTGCCGAACGCGTCGGCCGCCTCGACCAGTTCCTTGTCGACCTGGCGGATGCCGAGCTCGGTCATGCGCACCCCGGGGGCGAGCGCGAAGACGATCGTGGCGACGATGCCCGCGGGGGCACCCATCCGGAAGAACAGCAGCGCCGGGATGAGGTAGATCATCGCGGGCAGCGTCTGCATGAAGTCGAGGACCGGGCGGACGATGCCGCTGACCGTCTTGGAGCGGGCCGCCCAGATGCCCACGGGCACGGCGATGACCAGCGCCACGAAGGTCGAGACGAGCACCAGGGACAGCGTCATCATCGCGTTGTCCCACAGTTCGAGGGAGACGATGAACGCGAAGCCCGCGAACGCGAGCACCCCGCCGAGCAGTCCGCGCAGCCAGAACGCGATGACGGCGAGGATGCCCGCCATCAGCAGCGGCTCGGGAGCGGAGAGGACGTCGAAGACGCCGTCCCACATGTTCTGGAAGATCGTCTTGATGAACGAGAACAGCCAGTCCATGTGGGTTCTGAGCCACTCGACCGAGTCATTGACCCAGTCGCCGAAAGGAATCCTAGGCACCGCTGCTCACCTTGCCCACGCTCTTGCCGCCGTCTTCACCGGCGGCTTCTTCCTGAGCGGGTACGGAGGCCGCTTCTTCCTGGTCGGGTATGGAGGCCGCGTCCCGCGGCTCCGCCCCGGTCTCCGACTCCATGGGCTCACCGAGCACCGCGAGCAGCCTGGCCCGCGGCACCACACCCACGAGTCCGCCGTCGGCGTCGGTCACGGCGACCGGCACCTCGCTGGTGGAGCAGGGGGTGAACAGGTCGATGATCGGGGTGTCGACGGAGACCGTCGCGGGCGCGTCGGCCTGCGCGAAGCCCTCGTGAGGGTCGGCCATGATGGCGCCCGCGGTCAGGACCCGGGAGCGGTCGACGTCCTGCGTGAACGCGGCGACGTACTCGTTGGCCGGGGTGACCAGGATGTCCTCGGAGGTGCCGATCTGGACGATGCGGCCGTCGCGCATGACGGCGATCTGGTCGCCCAGGCGCATGGCCTCGTTCAAGTCGTGGGTGATGAAGACGATGGTCTTCTTCAGCCGCTTCTGGAGCACCAGGAGCTGGTCCTGCATGTCGCGCCGGATCAGCGGGTCGAGGGCGCTGAACGACTCGTCCATGAGGAGCAGGTCGGCGTCGGTGGCGAGCGCGCGGGCGAGGCCCACCCGCTGCTGCATGCCGCCGGACAGCTCGTCGGGCCAGGACTTCTCCCAGCCCTTGAGACCGGCGAGCTCCAGTGCCTCGGTGGCGCGCTTCTCGCGCTCGGCGCGCGGGACGCCCTGCACTTCGAGGCCGTATCCGGCGTTCTCCAGGACGCTGCGGTGCGGGAAGAGCGCGAAGTGCTGGAAGACCATGCTGATCTTCTTGGAGCGCACCTCGCGCATCTCACGGGCGCTCAGCTCGGTGAGGTCCTGGTCGTCGAAGCGGACGTGACCGGCCGTCGGCTCCGACAGCCCGTTGAGCATGCGCAGCAACGTGGACTTGCCGGATCCGGAGAGACCCATGACGACGAAGATCTGGCCCGGCTCGACCTCGAAGGAGGCGTCGATCACGGCGGCGGTGGTGCCGTCGGCGCGCAGCTCCTCTCGGTCTGCTCCGTGGCGGAGTCGCTCCACCGCGTCATCGGGTCGTCTGCCGAACACTTTGTACAAGTGCTCGGCCTGCAGCCTGGACACATACACCTCTCGGGTCGAACCAAGACGGCCCGCCTCCCCCGCCGGCGGGCCGTGGAGCGCGGTGGCTTCGGGCCACTTACCCGATCGAAATGTTGAAAATACGACCGGCCTCGCTCCGGCTGCGCGCCTGCCCACACGCATTCAGGCCAAACACAAGAGTGACCCAGCTCACAACCGTTGCGTCCTCGGCACCGACACACACCATGCGCAACGCGGGCACCCTCCGCCCCCGGCGCCGTCCGGGCGGCTGTCAGTGGCGTGCGGCATGATGCGCAACGTGACTCAGCGAACACGACGGCTCATGCTCCTCGACACGGCATCCCTGTACTTCCGGGCGTACTTCGGCGTCCCGGAATCGGTGAAGGCCCCCGACGGCGCCCCGGTCAACGCCGTGCGCGGGCTCCTGGACTTCATCGCCCGCCTCGTCCAGGACCACCGCCCGGACGACCTGGTCGCCTGCATGGACGCTGACTGGCGCCCCGAATGGCGCGTCGAGCTGATCCCTTCGTACAAGGCGCACCGCGTCGCCGAGGAGACCGAGCAGGGCCCGGACGCCGAGGAGGTCCCCGACACCCTCGCGCCCCAGGTGCCGGTGATCGAGGCCGTCCTCGACGCGCTCGGCATCGCCCGCGTGGGCGTGACGGCGTACGAGGCGGACGACGTCATCGGCACCTTCACGGCCCGCGCGGCGGGCCCGGTCGACATCGTCACCGGCGACCGCGACCTGTACCAGCTCGTGGACGACGCGCGCGGCATCCGCGTCCTCTATCCCCTCAAGGGCGTCGGCACCCTCCAGCTCACCGACGAGGCCTGGCTGCGCGAGAAGTACGGCGTGGACGGCTCCGGCTATGTCGACCTCGCCCTGCTGCGGGGCGACCCGAGCGACGGCCTGCCCGGCGTGCCCGGCATCGGCGAGAAGACCGCGGCGAAGCTTCTCGACGCCTTCGGCGACCTGGCCGGGATCATGGCCGCGGTCGACGACCCGAAGTCCCGGCTGACACCGTCGCAGCGCAAGCGGCTCGACGAGTCCAGGGCCTATGTGGCGGTCGCGCCGAAGGTCGTCCGGGTCGCCGCCGATGTCCCGCTGCCCGAGGTCGACGTGGCGCTGCCGCGCACACCTCGCGACCCCGCCGCCCTCGACGAGCTCGCGCAGCGGTGGAATCTGGGCGGTTCGCTTCAGCGCCTGGTCGCCACACTCCAGGGGTGAGGTGTTAGCTTAGGTAAACCTAAGTAGCTGTTGAAGGGGAGGCCGTCGCCATGGCAGAACGTCCCGCACGCCAAGCACCGAAGACTCACGTCGGGCGCGTCGTGCGCACCGAGCGGCTGACCCCGCACATGCAGCGCGTCGTCCTCGGCGGCGACGGCCTCGCCGAGTTCACGGCGGGCGACTGCACCGACCACTATGTGAAGCTGCTCTTCGACGCCGAGGGCGTCACCTATCCCGTGCCGTTCGACATACAGCGCATCCGCGAGGAGTTCCCCCGCGACCAGTGGCCGGTGACCCGGACGTACACGGTGCGCCGCTGGGACCCCGAGGCCCGCGAACTGACCGTGGACTTCGTGGTGCACGGCGACGAGGGCCTCGCGGGACCCTGGGCGCGGGACGCCGAGGCCGGTGACACGATCCGCTTCCTCGGCCCCGGCGGCGCCTATGCCCCCGAGGCCGACGCGGCCTGGCATCTCCTCGCGGGCGACGAGAGCGCGCTGCCCGCGATCGCCGCCGCGGCCGAGGCGCTGCCCGAGGGTGCGATCGCCCATGTCTTCGTCGAGGTCGAGGGCCCCGAGGAGGAGCAGAAGATCGAGACGAGCGTCCCGGTCGTCTGGCTGCACCGCGCGGGCCGTCCGGTCGGCCGCGCGCTGGTCGAGGCCGTGCGCGCGCTGGACTTCCCCGAGGGCGACCCGCTCGCCTTCGTGCACGGCGAGGCGGGCTTCGTGAAGGAGCTGCGCCGCTACCTCCGGGTGGAGCGCGACATCCCCCGCGACCGCCTCTCGATCTCCGGCTACTGGCGCCTCGGCCACAACGAGGACGGCTGGCAGGCGTCGAAGCGCGAGTGGAACGCGCAGGTGGAGGCGGAGCAGGAGCCCCACTCGGCGTAGGAC
>NZ_JASKYR010000469.1:0-6271 GCF_041028215.1 Streptomyces flavofungini | reverse complement strand
GCATGTCGCCATTCGGGTCACCGCGCGCCCCGGCCCCCGCACCCCGTACGGCKCCCGGGGRRMSGSKCGGCCGGGCGSCTCCCCGGGCGCCGTACACTGGGCGGCAGCGAGAAGCGTGGATGGGGACGAGTAGCGGCGTACGCAGCCATGAGCGACCCGGGGACGGTGCGAGCCCGGGGGCGAGCGCGACGTGAAGATCACCCCGGAGCCGCCGGAAGAACGCCGAAGCGACGCAGCGGAGGCCAGTAGACCCGGTATCGCGACCCCAATGAGGGGGCTCACCGGCACGGACCCCGTACCGGAGGGCCAAGGAGGGTGGTACCGCGGGAGCGCGCCGCACCAGGCGCACACGGCTCTCGTCCCTCCGACGGAAGGCAGCACATCCGCCGGAGGACTCGTTGAACACGCCGCCGCAGTACCGACAGGTGCCCGCCCAGGTCGACCTGCCCGCCCTCGAGCACGCCGTGCTCGACTTCTGGCGCGAGCAGAAGATCTTCGCCAAGAGCCTCGAACAGTCCGAGGGCCGCCCCGAGTGGGTGTTCTACGAGGGCCCGCCCACCGCCAACGGCATGCCGGGCGCCCACCACATCGAGGCCCGCGTCTTCAAGGACGTCTTCCCCCGCTTCCGCACCATGCGGGGGTACCACGTGGCCCGCAAGGCGGGCTGGGACTGCCACGGCCTGCCCGTGGAGCTCGCGGTCGAGAAGGAGCTCGGCTTCAACGGCAAGAAGGACATCGAGGCGTACGGCATCGCCGCGTTCAACGCCAAGTGCCGCGAGTCCGTGACCCGGCACACCGACGCCTTCGCCGAACTGACGACCCGCATGGGCTACTGGGTCGACCTCGACGACGCGTACCGCACGATGGACCCGGAGTACGTGGACTCCGTCTGGTGGTCCCTGAAGGAGATCTTCAACAAGGACCTGCTCGTCCAGGACCACCGCGTCGCCCCCTGGTGCCCGCGCTGCGGCACGGGCCTCTCGGACCACGAGCTGGCGCAGGGCTACGAGACGGTCGTCGACCCGTCCGTCTACGTCCGTTTCCCCCTCACCTCCGGTCCGCTCGCGGGCGAGGCAGCCCTCCTGGTCTGGACGACGACGCCCTGGACCCTCGTCTCCAACACCGCCGTCGCCGCGCACCCCGACGTCACCTACGTCGTCGCGACGGACGGCGAGGAGAAGCTGGTCGTCGCCCAGCCGCTCGTCGAGAAGGCGCTCGGCGAGGGCTGGCGGACCACCGGCGAGACCTTCACCGGCGCCGAGATGGAGCGCTGGAACTACCAACGTCCGTTCTCCCTCGTGGAGTTCCCGGAGCCCGCGCACTACGTGGTCAACGCCGAGTACGTCACCACCGAGGACGGCACCGGTCTGGTCCACCAGTCCCCCGCCTTCGGTGAGGACGACCTCAAGGTCTGCCGTGCGTACGGTCTGCCGGTCGTCAACCCGGTCCGCCCCGACGGCACCTTCGAGGAGGACGTCCCGCTCGTGGGCGGCGTCTTCTTCAAGAAGGCCGACGAGACCCTCACCAAGGACCTGGACGAGCGCGGCCTGCTCTTCCGGCACATCGCGTACGAGCACAGCTACCCGCACTGCTGGCGCTGCCACACGGCCCTGCTCTACTACGCGCAGCCGTCCTGGTACATCCGCACCACGGCCATCAAGGACCGGCTCCTCGAGGAGAACGAGAAGACCAACTGGTTCCCGGACTCGGTCAAGCACGGCCGCTTCGGCGACTGGCTGACCAACAACGTCGACTGGGCCCTGTCCCGCAACCGCTACTGGGGCACCCCGCTGCCCGTCTGGCGCTGCGAGGAGTCCCACCTGACCTGCGTCGGCTCGCGCGCGGAGCTCTCGGAGCTGACGGGCGCCGACCAGTCGGGGCTCGACCCGCACCGCCCGTTCATCGACGAGATCACCTTCGCCTGCCCGCGGGAGGGCTGCGGATCGACGGCCACGCGCGTGCCCGAGGTCATCGACGCCTGGTACGACTCGGGCTCGATGCCGTTCGCGCAGTGGGGCTACCCGTACAAGAACAAGGAGCTCTTCGAGAGCCGGTATCCGGCGCAGTTCATCTCGGAGGCCATCGACCAGACCCGCGGCTGGTTCTACACGCTGATGGCCGTCGGCACCCTGGTCTTCGACAAGTCCTCGTACGAGAACGTGGTCTGTCTCGGCCACATCCTCGCCGAGGACGGCCGCAAGATGTCCAAGCACCTGGGCAACATCCTCCAGCCCATCCCGCTCATGGACCAGCACGGCGCCGACGCGGTGCGCTGGTTCATGGCGGCCGGCGGCTCCCCGTGGGCGGCCCGCCGCGTCGGCCACGGCACGATCCAGGAGGTCGTCCGCAAGACGCTCCTCACGTACTGGAACACGGTCGCCTTCCAGGCGCTGTACGCCCGTACGTCGAAGTGGGCCCCCAGCGACGCCGACCCGGCACCCGCCGAGCGCCCGCTCCTGGACCGCTGGCTGCTCAGCGAGCTGCACGCGCTCACCGACCAGGTCACCCAGGCCCTTGAGGGCTACGACACCCAGCGGGCGGGCAAGCTCCTGTCCGTCTTCGTCGACAACCTCTCCAACTGGTACGTGCGCCGCTCCCGCCGCCGCTTCTGGCAGGGCGACAAGGCGGCGCTGCGCACCCTGCACGAGGTCGTCGAGACGGTCACGCGTCTGATGGCCCCGCTGACACCGTTCATCACCGAGCGTGTCTGGCAGGACCTGATCGTGCCGGTCACCCCGGACGCCCCGGAGTCGGTCCACCTGACCTCCTGGCCGGAGGCCGACCTGGCGGCGATCGACCCCGAGCTCTCGAAGCAGATGGTGCTCGTGCGCCGCCTGGTCGAGCTCGGCCGTGCCACGCGCGCGGAGTCGGGTGTCAAGACCCGTCAGCCGCTCTCCCGGGCCCTGGTCGCGGCCTCCGGCTTCGATTCGCTCAGTCCCGAACTGCACGCCCAGATCACGGAGGAGCTGAACGTCTCCTCGCTGGCGTCGCTCTCCGAAGTGGGCGGATCACTGGTGGACACCACCGCGAAGGCCAACTTCCGGGCCCTCGGCAAGCGCTTCGGCAAGGGCGTCCAGGCGGTCGCCAAGGCGGTGGCCGAGGCCGACGCCGCCGCGCTCTCGCTGGCACTGCGCGAGGGCATCGCCTCGGTCGAGGTGGACGGCGACACGGTGACGCTCGCCCCCGACGAGGTGATCATCACGGAGACCCCGCGCGAGGGCTGGTCCGTGGCATCGGACTCCGGGGCCACGGTCGCGCTCGACCTGGAGATCACCGAGGAGCTGCGCCGGGCGGGCCTGGCCCGTGACGCGATCCGCCTGATCCAGGAGGCCCGCAAGAACAGCGGCCTCGACGTGGCGGACCGCATCGCGCTGCGCTGGACGTCCACGGACCCGGCGGTGCTCACGGCGCTCACCGAGCACGCCGAGCTGATCGCGGACGAGGTCCTCGCCACGGACTTCGCCCAGGGCGAGGCGGACACCACCTTCGGTGAGCCGTTCACGGACGACTCCCTGAAGCTGGCCTTCCGCCTCCGCAAGGCGTAACCGCTCACGTGTAAGGCCCGGTCTCCTGAAGACCGGGCCTTACACGTATCCGCGCGCCCGCCCCGACCGGTGCGCAAAAGGACCGGGCACACAAAAGGGCCGGGCCCCCAGAAGAATCTGGGGGCCCGGCCCTGAACGCTGCCGACGCCTCTACGGCGTGGGAACGCCCGTCAGTTGTCGTCCTCGTCGATGAGGAAGCCACGCATCGGCGACGGGGCCTGCTGCATCGGCTGCTGGCCCTGCGGCCGCACCGGCGCCATCGGCTGGGTCATCGCCGGGGACATCTGCTGCTGGCCGCCGTAGGACGGGCCGCCGGCGGGCGGGTTGCCGCCCATCGACTGGTTGCCGCCGTAGGACGGGGCACCCGCACCGGCCGGAGCCATCGACGGCGCCGGGGACGGCGGCAGCGAGGCGGTGGCCGGAGTGCGCGGCGGCGCCAGCGAGTCGTCGGCCTGGGTCTCCAGCTGACGGAGCTGCGACTCCAGGTAGGACTTCAGTCGCGTACGGTACTCGCGCTCGAAGCCGCGCAGGTCCTCGACCTTGCGCTCCAGCGTGGCGCGGGCGGACTCCAGGGAGCCCATCGCGACGCGGTGCTTCTCCTGCGCGTCCCGCTCCAGGGCGTCGGCCTTGGCACGGGCGTCGCGCTCAAGACCCTCGGCGCGCGAACGCGCCTCACCGACGATCTTGTTGGCCTCGGAGCGGGCCTCCGCGATCGCCTGGTCGGCGGTCTGCTGCGCCAGGGAGAGCACCCGGGCGGCGCTGTCGCCACCGGGGCCCTGACCGGGCTGCGGCATCTGCGGGGGACCACCGTGGCCGCCCATCGGACCGCCCATGGGGCCGCCCATCGGACCCTGGCCCATGGGGCCGGGACCCTGCGGACCGCCCTGCGGGCCGTGGCCGCTCGGACCTGCGGGCAGCTGGGGTGCGCCGCCGGGCAGCTGCGGCGGGCCGCCCATGGGGCCACCCATCTGCTGCTGCGGCGGGACCGGCTGCGGGCCCGATATAGCGGCGGGCACGGGAGCGCCGGGACCGCGCTGGTCCTGCGGCGGTCCGTCGGGGCCCTTGCGCATGCCGCCCTGCTGCTGGTTCTGGGCGGCGGCACGGGTCGCGGCGGCCAGCTTGGCGCGCAGGTCCTCGTTCTCGCGGAGCAGGCGGGTCAGTTCGGCTTCGACCTCATCGAGGAAGGCATCGACCTCGTCCTCGTCATAGCCTTCTCGGAGGCGGACGGTTGTGAACTGCTTGTTCCGCACGTCCTCGGGGGTCAACGGCATCTCTTCACCTCAACGTAGTCGTCGGCATTCGGCAAGACCGTATCGTTCACAGCCGGCTCACGACGGAGATCAGGATGTAGACGATGATCATCAGTACGAAGAAGGACAGGTCGAGCGCCACGCCCCCGAGACGCAGCGGCGGAATGAACCGCCGCAGAAGCTTGAGCGGTGGATCAGTGACAGTGTAGGTGGCCTCCAGAACGACCACCATCGCCTTGCCGGGTTGCCATGAGCGGGCGAACTGGAAGACGTAGTCCATGACCAACCGGAAGATCAACACGATGAGGAAGCACATCAGCGCGATGTAGAGCACCTGCAAGAACACGCTCATGTCCGCGTTTCCCTCTCCCCTGCCAACTCGTGCTGCGTCGATCCGGTACTGCGCCTACGGCACCTACTGCGACTACTGCGCCTCAGCTCTGGTTGAAGAACCCGCCCTCTGCGATGCGAGCCTTGTCCTCCGCCGTTACATCGACGTTAGCAGGCGACAACAGGAACACCTTCTGCGTCACTCGTTCAATGCTGCCATGGAGACCGAAGACCAGACCGGCGGCAAAGTCGACAAGTCGCTTCGCGTCCGTGTCATCCATCTCGGTCAAGTTCATGATCACCGGAGTGCCCTCGCGGAAGTGTTCCCCGATGGTACGGGCCTCGTTGTACGTCCGCGGGTGCAGCGTGGTGATGCGGTAGGGCTCCCGCTCGGACACGACCTTGGGCATGATCACCGGTGCGTTCTTCTCCAGGCTCTGGCGTTCAGGTGTGATGGACGCCACGGGGGCGATTCGTGCCGGACGTCCGGATTCCGCGGCTAGCGAAGCGGAATGGGCCGCCGGTTCACGGGGGGCGGGGGGCTGCACCACTCGTACCGATTCGTCCCGTTGGGACTGGTGCGACTGACGCGGCGGGTCGTGCCGCCTGCGCTCCCGCTCGGGCTCCGGCTCGGGTTCGAACTCGTCGTCGGGGTCGAACCCCGGACCGTCGTACCCATCGTCCTCCACGAGGCCGAGGTAGACCGCCATCTTGCGCATCGCGCCGGCCATGCTCTGAGTCCTCCGCTCTGTGGTGGATCGGCTGTCGTCACCAACTGCCCGCGATCCACGAGGTATCCCCGCGGGATCAGCGGGAATGACCATATTTTCTGCTGTGGTCCGACTTCTTGGCGACGTTACCCGAGCCCGGGTCGGACTCCGAGTACCGCCGTACCGACGCGTACATGTGTCGCTCCGGCCGCTACGGCCTGCTCAAGGTCCGCACTCATCCCTGCCGACACCATGTTCGCAGCCGGATGAGTCGCGCGCATGAGGGTTGAGAATTCCATCAGCCGCTCGAACGCCGCCCGCTGCCGCCCCGCGTAGGGACCGGTGAGCGGCGCGACGGTCATCAGACCGTCCAGCCGCAGCCCCGGCGCCCCGGCCACGGACGCGGCCAACTCCTCGATGCCGCCCGCTCCCACGC
>NZ_JASKYR010000468.1:0-5079 GCF_041028215.1 Streptomyces flavofungini | reverse complement strand
CGACCAGCCCGACGAAGACGAAGACCCCGACCACGGCCATCACGCTCCTTCTCATTCCCCCGAAGCAGGTCCCCCGTGGGCCTCGCTTCTCGCGTGCCAGGGGGATGCCCGGCCCCACCGGAGCCCAAAGCAGAGTTGAGGAACTCCAGAGGTTCGGCGCAGGATGGCGGGCATGACCTCCACTTCCGGGAGCGGGCGGCCGCTGCTCAATCGCCGCCTCGCCGAGTTCGGTACGACGATCTTCGCCGAGATGTCCGCCCTCGCGGTGTCCACGGGCGCGATCAACCTGGGGCAGGGCTTTCCGGACACCGATGGTCCCGAGGCCGTCCGGGAGGCGGCGGTGCGGGCGCTGCGGGACGGCCGCGGCAACCAGTACCCGCCGGGCCCCGGCATTCCCGAGCTGCGCACGGCCATCGCCGAGCACCAGCTCGCCCGCTACTCCCTCCCGTACGACCCCGACCGCGAGGTCCTGGTGACGGCGGGGGCCACCGAGGCGATCGCCGCGTCGCTGCTCGCCCTGGTCGAGCCGGGCGACGAGGTCATCGCCCTGGAGCCGTACTACGACTCCTACGCCGCCTCGATCGCGCTGGCCGGCGGCGTCCGCGTCCCGGTCACCCTGCGCCCGCGCGAGGGCCGCTTCCACCTCGACCTGGACGAGCTGCGCGACGCGGTCACGCCCCGCACCCGGCTGCTCCTCCTAAACACCCCGCACAACCCGACCGGCACGGTCCTCACCCGCGCCGAGCTGGCGGAGATCGCGGAGCTCGCCGTCGAGCGCGATCTGCTCGTCGTCACCGACGAGGTCTACGAACACCTCGTCTTCGACGACGCCGAGCACATCCCGCTCGCCTCCTTCCCCGGCATGCGCGAGCGCACGGTCACCATCGGGTCCGCGGGCAAGACCTTCTCCTTCACGGGCTGGAAGGTCGGCTGGGTGACCTCCTCGCCGGAGCTGGTCGCGGCCGTCCGCTCGGCGAAGCAGTACCTGACCTTCGTGTCCGCGGGGCCCTTCCAGTACGCGGTCGCCGAGGCGCTCGCGCTGCCCGGCTCCTTCTTCGCGGACTTCCGGGCGGACCTGCGGGCCAAGCGGGACCTGCTCAGCGAGGGTCTGACGGCCGCCGGGTTCGACGTGTACCGGCCCGCGGGCACCTACTTCGTGACGACCGACATCCGCCCCCTCGGCGAGAGCGACGGCTTCGCCTTCTGCCGCTCGCTGCCGGAGCGTGCGGGCGTCGTCGCCATCCCGAACGCCGTCTTCTACGACCACCGCGACGCGGGCGCCCCCTTCGTCCGCTTCGCCTTCTGCAAGCGGGTCCCGGTCCTGGAGGAGGCGGTGACCCGCCTCAAGTCGCTGGCGGGCTCTCGTCGTACAGGAAGGTACGGGGCTCTAGGCCTCGTCGTCCGGCTTCTCGGTGCCCTCGGCGGAGTCGACCTCGGACTCCAGGCCGAGCTGCTCGACGAGCCAGCGGTCGAACTCGATCGCGGCGCGCACCCAGCTCACCGTCGAGGACACGAAGTGCTCCAGGGAGACTCCGGTGCCGATCAGCATCTGGGCCTCGCCGATCAGGCGGACCGTGCCGTCGTCGTGCGTGTGGCTGTATACCTTCGGCCACAGGGTGCGGCGGTTCCAGTCGTCGATCGACTCCAGGAGCTGCTGCTTCTGCTCGATCTGGTGCGCCCGGTCGTAGAACGTCCGCACCGAGAAGACCTGCTGGTCGTCCTCGCCGCGGAACATGAAGTACGTACGGAACTCCTCCCACGGCGCCGCGAGGTCACCCTCGTCGTCGACGACGTGCTTGAGCTCCATCTGGTCCAGGAGCTGCTTGACCAGGTCCTGGTCGGGGACGACGGGGCCCGCCGGTCCTGCGCCCTGCTGCGGTTCGGGCTGGCCCCCGAAATTCGGAATCGAGGACGGGTCGATGCTCACGTGCGTTGTCCCTTCGTATGGATGGGGCCCATCCTCTCCCAGGATGGGCCCCATGGGGCAAGCCCGGACCCCCGTGTTACAGGGACTTGGCCGAGGGCGAAACCGTCGCGGGGCCCACGATCAGGCCGTCCTCGAACCTGTCCACCCGGACGACGTCGCCGTCCTTGACCTCGCCCGCCAGGATCTCCTTGGCGAGCCGGTCGCCGATCGACGTCTGGATGAGGCGGCGCAGGGGGCGCGCGCCGTACGCCGGGTCGTTGCCCTCGTCCGCGAGCCAGGCGAGGGCCTCGGGGGTGACGTCCAGGGTGAGGCGGCGTTCGGCGAGCCGCCTGCCGAGGCGGTCGATCTGGAGCTTGGCGATGTGCGCCAGCTCGTCCTTGCTGAGCGCCGAGAAGACCACCAGGTCGTCCAGGCGGTTGAGGAACTCCGGCTTGAAGGAGGCCCGCACCACCTCAAGGACCTGCTGCTTCTTCTCCTCCTCGGACGTGAGGGGCTCCACCAGGTACTGGCTGCCGAGGTTGGAGGTCAGGACCAGGATGGTGTTGCGGAAGTCCACCGTGCGGCCCTGGCCGTCGGTGAGGCGCCCGTCGTCGAGGACCTGGAGCAGGACGTCGAAGACCTCCGGGTGCGCCTTCTCCACCTCGTCGAGCAGCACGACGCTGTACGGGCGCCGCCGCACCGCCTCGGTGAGCTGGCCGCCCTCCTCGTAGCCCACGTACCCGGGCGGGGCGCCGACCAGGCGGGCCACGCTGTGCTTCTCGCCGTACTCGCTCATGTCGATGCGGACCATGGCCCGCTCGTCGTCGAAGAGGAAGTCCGCGAGGGCCTTCGCCAGCTCCGTCTTGCCGACGCCGGTCGGACCGAGGAAGAGGAAGGAGCCGGTGGGGCGGTCGGGGTCGGCGATCCCCGCGCGGGTGCGCCGCACCGCGTCGGAGACGGCCCGCACGGCCTCGGTCTGCCCGATGAGCCGCTTGCCGAGCTCGTCCTCCATGCGGAGCAGCTTCTGGGTCTCGCCTTCGAGGAGGCGCCCGGCGGGGATGCCGGTCCAGGCTCCGACGACGTCGGCGATGTCGTCGGGTCCGACCTCCTCCTTGACCATGGTGTCCTTGGCCTGCGCGGCCTCCTCCTCGGCCTCGGAGGCGGCTTCCAGGTCACGCTCCAGGGTGGGGATCTCGCCGTAGAGCAGCTTGGAGGCGGTGTCGAAGTCGCCGTCGCGCTGGGCGCGCTCGGCCTGGCCGCGCAGCTCGTCGAGCTTCTCCTTCAGGGCGCCGACGCGGTTGAGGGACTGCTTCTCCTTCTCCCAGCGTGCGGTGAGCCCGCGCAGCTCCTCCTCCTTGTCGGCGAGGTCGCGCCGGAGCTTCTCCAGGCGCTGCTTGCTCGCCGGGTCGGTCTCCTTGCTGAGCGCGAGCTCCTCCATGCGCAGCCGGTCGACGGCGCGCTGGAGTTCGTCGATCTCCACGGGGGAGGAGTCGATCTCCATGCGCAGCCGGGACGCCGCCTCGTCGACGAGGTCGATGGCCTTGTCGGGCAGGAAGCGCGAGGTGATGTACCGGTCGGAGAGGGTCGCGGCGGCCACCAGGGCGCTGTCGGCGATCTGCACCTTGTGGTGCGCCTCGTACCGCCCCTTGAGCCCGCGCAGGATCGCGATGGAGTCCTCGACGGACGGCTCGGCGACGAGCACCTGCTGGAAGCGCCGCTCCAGGGCGGGATCCTTCTCGATCCGCTCGCGGTACTCGTCCAGGGTGGTGGCGCCGACCATGCGCAGCTCGCCGCGGGCCAGCATCGGCTTCAGCATGTTCCCCGCGTCCATCGCGGAGTCACCGCCCGCGCCCGCGCCGACGACGGTGTGCAGCTCGTCGATGAAGGTGATGATCTGCCCGTCGCTCTCCTTGATCTCGGAGAGGACGGTCTTGAGGCGCTCCTCGAACTCGCCGCGGTACTTCGCCCCGGCGACCATCGCGCCGAGGTCGAGGGAGACCAGCCGCTTGTTCTTCAGGGACTCCGGCACGTCCCCCTTCACGATGCGCTGGGCGAGGCCCTCGACGACGGCGGTCTTGCCGACGCCGGGCTCGCCGATGAGCACGGGGTTGTTCTTCGTACGCCGGGACAGGACCTGGACGACCCGGCGGATCTCCTGGTCCCGTCCGATGACCGGGTCGAGCCGTCCCTCGCGGGCCGCGGCGGTGAAATCGGTGCCGAACTTCTCCAGGGCCTTGTACTGACCCTCGGGGTCGGGTGTGGTCACCCGGCGCCCTCCCCTTGTCGTCTCGAACGCTTCCAGCAGTTTCTTGTCGGTGGCCCCGTGCCTGGCGAGGGCCTCGCCCGCCCTGCCGCCCTTGGCGGCGATGCCGATCAGCAGGTGCTCGGTCGAGAGGTACTCGTCGCCGAGCTCCTTGGCGCGCGCCGAGGCGTCGGCGATGACCGCGAGCAGCTCACGGTTGGGCTGCGGCGGTGCCACCGTGGACCCGGTGACGCTGGGCAGGGCGGCGAGGACGCGCTCGGCGTCGGCGCGCACGGCCGCCTGGTCGGCGTCGACCGCGGCGAGCAGGTCGGTGATGTTCTCGTTGTCCTGGCCTTCCAGCAGCGCCAGAAGCAAGTGCGCGGGCGTCAGGTCGGCGTGCCCGCCCCGCACGGCACGGTCACCGGCCGCGTTGATCGCGTCCCGGCTCCTGTTGGTCAGCTCTGCGTCCACGTGCGCTTCTCCTCCTTACGGTCCAACCACTCGTCGCGGGTTCACGGGCCTACGAGTACCCCGTACCGCCCCTCCACACTGACTTGGTCAACGTGCACAAAGTTGAGTCTATTCCACTCAAGGCGGGGGAGGTAAGGCCGGGCGGTTATGTTCCGGACCATGAGCACGAAGCCATCGGGCGCCGAGGCGCCGCACACCAGGCCACCGAGCCGCCGGGTCGACCTGAGTGACCCGCCCGAGTCCTACCTCAGCTTCTGGCGCGAACGTCACCTGTGCACCTTGACGACCCCGCGCCCGGACGGCAGCCCGCACGTGGTGCCGGTCGGCGTGACGTTCGACCCGGAGGAGGGCGTGGCACGGGTGCTCGCCCGCGGGACCAGCCGCAAGGCCGTGCACGTCCGCGCGGCGACGGCCGCCGGGGGCGGGACGGGGGCGCGGGTGGCGGTCTGCCAGTTCGAGG
>NZ_JASKYR010000467.1:0-6475 GCF_041028215.1 Streptomyces flavofungini | reverse complement strand
TCGCGAACCTTCAGGGACGGTATCCGTGTCTTCTCCCGCACCCTCCTCCACCCCGCTGACCTCCGCCGCGCACACGTCGGCSGTGCCCGCGTCCGCGCGTTCCGCGGGCCCCACCTCCGCCGAGCTCCTCGACTTCGTCCGCCGCMCCGCCGCCGACACCGCGCTCATCGCCTCGCTCCCGCTCGACCCCGAGGGCCGCACCTGGGTGCGCCTCGACGGTCCCGGCGGCAGCGAGGCGTGGCTGATCGGCTGGCCGCCCGGCACCGGGACCGGCTGGCACGACCACGCCGAGTCGGTCGGTGCCTTCCTCACCGCGGCGGGCACGCTCAAGGAGCACTCCCTCGCCGTCCGGCTGCCCACCGACGGCTGGAAGACCCTGGAGCTCTCGGACGGCGTCGACCGCGAACGAGAGCTCTCATCCGGCGAGGGCCGCGCCTTCGGCCGCAACCACGTGCACGAGGTGCTGAACGAATCCACCATGGCGCACGCCGTGTCCGTGCACGCCTACTACCCGCCCCTGCCGAGGATCCGCCGCTTCAGCCGCACCGGCGACGTGCTGCGCCTGGAGTCCACCGAGCACCCGGAGGACTGGCAGTGAGCGAGCGACCCATCGGCATCGACGAACTGCTTGAGCGTGTACGTGTCGACCTGGACCGTGTGACCCCCCATGAGGCGTACGACATCGCCGGGTCCGGAGGCCTGCTCGTCGACATCCGGTACGCGGCCCTGCGCGAGCGCGACGGTCTGATCCCCGGGGCGCTGGTCGTCGAACGCAATGAACTGGAGTGGCGTCTCGACCCCCAGGGCAGCCACCGCGCCCCCGAGGCCACGGGGCACGATCTGCGGGTCGTCGTGGTCTGCAACGAGGGCTACGCGTCGAGCCTGGCGGCTTCGTCACTGCGGCAGTTGGGACTGCGGTACGCGACGGACCTCGACGGCGGCTTCCAGGCCTGGCGCTCGGCCGGACTGCCGGTCACCACGTGACCACCTGAGCAGCACCGCCCCTGCTACTCCTTGGCCGTCGCCACGCTCACCGGAAGCGGTCCGAGCGCGGCCCGGCCCGGGAGAGCGGTGGCGGTCAGCGCGAGAAGTCCGGCGACGGCGACCACACAGACGTAGACCAACGGGGTCACCGTCGGCGCCGCGGCGCCGGTCATGCCGACGCTGAACGCGGTCAGGACGGCGAGTGCCACTCCGCTGCCGAGCGCGGTGCCGATGAGCAGGACCGACAGCGCCTCGGTGCGCAGCATGCGCAGCACCTGCCGCCGCGTGGCGCCCGCGAGCCGCAGCATCGCGAACTCCCGGATCCGTTCCGACACGGACATCGCGAGGGTGTTGACCACGGCGATCGCGGTGAAGGCGAGGACAAGACCCATGGCCAGGTGATTGACCTCGGCGTTGGCCTGCTGCCGCTTCGCCTCCAGACCGTCGAACGCGTCCGGCGTGAGCACGTCGATCCCCGAGCGGAATCCGGCACCCGCTCCCGGGAACTTCTCGACGAGCGCCGCGAGTTGTTCCTTCGTACGGTCGCTCCTGACGAGGACCGTGGCGGCGAGCGGGTTGTCGACGTGGCGGGCGACCCGGCCGTGCGCCATGGTCAGGTCTCCGAAGCCGAGACCGCGCGTGTACACGGCCCGGACGGTCAGTGCGGCCTTGGTCCCGTCTCCCAGGGTGAGCCTGAGCGTGCTTCCGGGTCTCAGACCGAGCTGGTCGGCGGCCAGTTCACTGACGGCGACACTGTTCGCGTCGAAGCCCTTCAGGGAACCGGCGGTGACGTCCGGGTCCCAGGTCCGGGTGAGCCCCGTCGGGGTGACTCCCTGCGCCGGGTACTTGTCGAGCCCCACGCGGACGGTGGTGCGCACCACCTCGGTGACGGCCTCGACCCCTTCAGCCCCGCGGAGCCTCTGTGCGGTCTGGGCGGGGACGCCGGGCCCCTGCGCGGCGAGCACCCAGTTCGCGCGGACGCCGTCGCGAGCCTGGGTCCTGGCCGCGTCGCCGAGGGTCGGCTGGACGAAGAGGACGGTGCAGGTCATGCCGGTGAGGAGAGCGAGGGGGGTGACAGCGGCGGCCATCCGGGCCGCGTTGCCGCGGAGGTTGGCGTGAGCGAGCCTGCCTCCCGGCCCGGTCAGCCGGAGCGGACCGCGCAGAAGAGCGGCCGTCGCCCGCACGACGAGCGGGCCGAGGGCGGCGATGGCACAGGCGAGGACCACCACGGCAAGGAACGTCACGGGGGTGGACGCCGCCTCCGTGTGCAGCACGCCCAGCACGGCGACCAGGACGGCACCGCCGATGAGCAGGACCAGACCGGCGATGAGGCGGCTCCGGCCGAGCCGGGCGGGCTCGACCCGCGCTTCGGCGAGGGCCTCGGCAGGGCGGATACGGACGATCCTGCGCCCGGCGATGCGGGCCGAGGCCAGGGCGCCGAGCAGGGTGACGGCGAGCGCGACGAGGGGTGGGAAGGGGCTGACGGCGCGTTCGAGGGTGGCGGGCACGGCACCCGCGTCCACGAAGCGCCCGTGCAGCCAGGCGCCGAGCGGGATTCCGGCGAGTGCGCCGGTGCCGCCCGCCACGGCGCCGATGAGCAGTGCCTCGCGCCCGAGGAGCCCGCGGATCTGCTTCGGCGTGGCGGCGACGGCGCGCAGCAGTGCGAGTTCGCGGTGGCGCTGCTGGACGGAGAGCGTGAAGGTGCCGACCACGACCAGGACGGCCACCAGCAGCGACGTGCCTCCCATGGCTCCGCCCATGCTCACGAGTCCGACGCGCGCGCCCGCCGCGTCGAGGAACTCCACGGGCCCGCGGTCTTCCCCCGCGCTGACCTGCGCGGTCGTGCCGTCCAAAGCTCGGGCGACAGCCTGCCGGAGGCCGTCGACGTCGGTGCCCGGCTTCGGCAGGACGCCGAAGGCGGTGACCTTGCCCGGATGCGCGGCGAGCCGCTCGGCTTCCGCCGGGGAGAAGAACAGCGAGGTCTGGTGGGCAAGGGCGCCGTGCTCGGGGGCGGCGACGCCGGTGACGCGGTAGTCGCGCGGGCTCCGGGTCGACTGGACGGTGAGGCGGTCGCCGGGCGCGAGCCCCGCACGCTCGGCGAAGTGCTGGTCGATGACGAGGTCGTCGGCGCGGCGCGGCCCGCTGCCCTCGACGAGACGGAAGGGCGTGAGCGCGGCGGACCTCCAGGCATGACCGTACGAGGGGCGGCCGCCGTCCCCGTACGAGGGGCGGCCGCCGCCGCTGTCGTCGCCGCCGGTCGTCAAGGGCTGGGCCAGGAAGGTCAGTTCGGGCAGGACCGTACCGACGCCCGCGACACCCGTGAGGCGTCTCTCGATGTCACGTTGCGGCAGCCAGGCCCGTTCGGCGAGCGGTTTCGCCTTGTGCTTGACCTTGGTCTTGCCCTTCTTGTGCTTGACCGTGGTCCGGTGAACGTTCTGGTCGGCGGAGACGACGACCGGAGCGGCGGCGTAGCGCTCCGTCTCGACGGTGCCGCGCAGCCCGGTCTCCAGGAGCGTGCCGCAGGCCGTGATGAGCGCGGCGGCACACATCAGCGCAAGAAAGGCACCAAGAAAGCCCCCCTTGCGGTCCCGGACCGTTTGCAGTGCGTAGCGCAGCATCATGGGGCGTCCGTCTCTTTTCGGTTGTCGCGTGCGTCGTCACGCGGGTGGTCGCGGGGCGCGGGGAAGGCCAGGAAGCGTGTGAGCACGGTGCGCGCGTCGGCGGGGGTGTCGCTGTCGGGCCGCTTGTAGCGGTTGAGCAGCGCGATGTACTCCTCGAAGAAGTCGCGGAGTTCGGGGAGGCTCAGCCGGATCGTGCCCCGGGAGAAGGGGAACGCGTCGGCCCACTCGTCGCCCCCCGGCTCGTACTCCCGCCGCGCCTGCTCAAAGAGGTCGAGGTCGGCGGCGTAGGAGTGCCGGTTGAGCTCGTCGATGACACGCCGCGTCCCGGGGGTCCGCCGACTGCGCGGCGGAAAGCGCCGGTCACCTGGAACGGCCCGCCACCAGCGCTCGCGGCCGTGCCCCGGCCCCGACCGGTCGCCCGCGGGCTCCTCGTCCCGCATCTCCTCGACGAAGCCGTGGCGGGCGAGTTCGCGCAGGTGGTAGCTGGTGGCTCCGGTGTTGAGCCCGAGGGCCCTGGCGAGCGTCGCCGAGGTCGCGGGCCCGCGCACGGTGAGGTGCTGCAACATCTGCTGCCGCCGCGGCTGCGCAAGCGCCTTCAGCAGCCGAATGTCACTCAGCTCTTCAGGGGCCGCGGCAAGAGCCCCGGCCGCAGTCGGGGACGGGGGCGGCACCGCGTCCGAGGGCCGCCCGGACGCGGGTCCGGTGTCCTCCGCCGCCTCGGGTGTGCCGGGTTCCTGAACCATGCGTACACAGTCGCCTGTGCACAGGTTCCTGTGCACTGCGGTGGTCCCGCGTCTCCGCAGGGGGGGGTTACCCCACCCCGCGGAGACGCGGTCCGGGATACGCGGTCCGCCGTGCGTGCCGCCCCACCCCCGTCGGGGCGGCACGCTCAGTACGCCTCGTATCCCAGGTCTTCCGTCTCTTCGCCCTCTTCCTCCAGGGCCTGCCGGACCACTCTGAGCGCCATGCCCTCCCCATAGCCCTTGCGGGCGAGCATGCCCGCGAGGCGGCGAAGGCGCTTGTCCCGGTCGAGGCCGCGCGTGGAGCGGAGCTTGCGGGCGACGAGCTCGCGCGCCGTCGCCTCCTCCTGCTCCGAGTCGAGCTGCCCCACGGCTTCGTCGATGAGCGTGGACTCCACGCCCTTGGTGCGCAGCTCCCGCGCGAGCGCACGACGGGCCAGGCCCCGGCCGTGGTGCCGGGACTCCACCCAGGCGTCCGCGAAGGCGCTGTCGTTGATCAGGCCGACCTCCTCGAAGCGGGAGAGCACCTCCTCCGCCACCTCGTCGGGGATCTCCCGCTTGCGCAGGGCGTCGGCGAGCTGCTTGCGCGTGCGCGGGGTGCCGGTGAGCAGGCGCAGACAGATCGCCCTCGCCCGCTCGGCCGGATCCGTCGGCGGCTCCCCCTTCTCGGCCCTCGACGAGGAAGGGGGGCCGCTGTCCTGGTGCTCGCCGAAGCCGCCGCGCCGCCGTCGGCGCCCGCCGCTTCGCCCGGCACCCTCCCGGGTGCCTCCTGTGCCGTCACCGTCCCAACCGTCGCGCTGCCGCTCCACACCGTCCCCGTGGCCCCGCCCCGCGGCGCCGGGGCGGCTTTCGGGGACGGTGTGGTCCGCCCAGTCGGTTCGTCGCGTCACGGCCTAGCTCTTGGCCGCCGCGGCCTTGGACTTGGTGGCCTTGGCCGCCGGAGCGGGCACCGCCTTGGCGGCGTCGTCGGCCGGGACCGTGCCCGCCGCGTCCGCGCTCGGCTCCTCGGCCGGAGCCTCGGGCTTCACACCGACGCCCAGCTTCTCCTTGATCTTCTTCTCGATCTCGTTGGCGAGGTCGGGGTTGTCCTTCAGGAAGTTGCGGGCGTTCTCCTTGCCCTGGCCGAGCTGGTCGCCCTCGTACGTGTACCAGGCGCCCGCCTTGCGGACGAAGCCGTGCTCGACGCCCATGTCGATCAGGCCGCCCTCGCGGCTGATGCCCTGGCCGTAGAGGATGTCGAACTCGGCCTGCTTGAAGGGCGGCGCGACCTTGTTCTTGACGACCTTGACGCGGGTGCGGTTGCCCACCGCGTCCGTGCCGTCCTTCAGGGTCTCGATGCGGCGGATGTCCATGCGCACCGAGGCGTAGAACTTCAGCGCCCGGCCACCGGTCGTGGTCTCCGGGGAGCCGAACATGACGCCGATCTTCTCGCGGAGCTGGTTGATGAAGATCGCGGTGGTCTTGGACTGGTTGAGCGCGCTGGTGATCTTCCGGAGCGCCTGGCTCATCAGACGGGCCTGGAGACCCACGTGCGAGTCACCCATCTCGCCCTCGATCTCCGCGCGCGGCACCAGGGCGGCGACGGAGTCGATGACGATGAGGTCGAGGGCGCCGGAGCGGACCAGCATGTCGACGATCTCAAGCGCCTGCTCGCCATTGTCCGGCTGGGACAGGATGAGGTTGTCGATGTCGACGCCGAGCTTCTTCGCGTACTCCGGGTCGAGGGCGTGCTCCGCGTCCACGAACGCCACCGCGCCGCCCGCCCGCTGGGCATTGGCCACGGCGTGCAGCGTGAGGGTCGTCTTGCCGGAGGACTCCGGGCCGTACACCTCCACCACGCGGCCGCGCGGGATGCCGCCGACGCCGAGCGCGACGTCGAGCGCGGTCGACCCGGTGGGGATGACCTCGATGGGCTCGTTCGGCCGCTCGCCCATGCGCATCACTGCGCCCTTGCCGAACTGTCGTTCAATCTGTGCGAGCGCGGCGTCGAGCGCCTTCTCGCGGTCGGTTCCTGCCATGGGTTCCACCCGATTTGCTTGAGTCGATCGCTTCACGTCAAAGACGCTAACGCCTGCCACTGACAATCCGCCCCGACGCCCGTCCAGCCTGTGGATAACTGGCGGTCATCCC
>NZ_JASKYR010000466.1:0-5993 GCF_041028215.1 Streptomyces flavofungini | reverse complement strand
GCCCGCAACCGCGCGTCGATGTCCGCGACCGCCTCGGCGAACTCCTCCTCGTCGGCCCGCAGCAACTCCCGCACGCGCGCCAGCGGGACTCCGGCCTCGGCGAGCGTCCGGATCCTGACCAGCTCGACCACGGCGTCGGCGCCGTACCTGCGATAGCCGGAGTGGTCCCGCTCCGGCTCCGGCAGCAGCCCTTTCGCGTGATAGTGCCGCACCGCGCGCACCGTCACTCCGGCACACGAGGCCAGTTCGCCGATGGTCAGCGTCACAGCAGTCAGTCTCCTGGCGTCTTGACGTCTTCTAGTTCGCGGACCGGGTGCGGTAGAGACGTCGCGACCAGAGGTAGCCCACCAGTCCGATCACCGCGCACCAGCCGATGGCCCCGAGCACGCTCCCGGCCCCGGGCGATCCTGCCAGCAGCCCGCGCACCGCGTCCATGACCGGGGTGAACGGCTGGTGTCCGGCGAACCACCGCAGACCGGCCGGCATCGACTCCACGGGCACGAACCCACTGCCGGTGAACGGAAGGAGTATGAAGATCATGGGCCAGTTGCTCGCGGCCTCCGGGGTCGGGGCGGCCAGTCCGAGCGCGACGGCGAACCAGGTCATCGCGAAGGACAGCAGCATGAGCAGGCCCACGAAGGCCGACCACTGCGTCGCCGAGGCCGCCGTCCCCAGACCGAGCAGGACCGCGACGCCGAAGACCGCCGCGAGTGCGAGCGCGCTCTGGACCATCGCGCCCAGCACATGGCCGGTGAGCACCGACACCTTGGCGATGGGCATGGTCCGGAACCGGTCGATGATCCCGCCCGTCATGTCGGTGGCGACCGATACCGCGGTACTGATGGACACGCTCGCCACCGCCATGACCAGGACCCCGGGAGTGATGAACGTCAGATAGTCGCCGCGGTCCCCCGCCCGGGCACCCGGCAGACCGGAGCCAAGGGCGCCGCCGAAGACGTGGACGAACAGCAGCAGGAACAGCAGCGGCAGGCCGATCAGCATCAGCGTCTGCGACGGATACCTGACCATGTGCTTCAGGTTGCGGCGCAGCATCGTCACCGAGTCGCGGACGGCGTACGTCGCGGTACTCATGCCAGGACCTCCTCGGGAGACCGGGCGGCGGTGGAGTGGTCGGTGAGTGCCAGGAACACGTCGTCCAGGTCCGCGGTGCGTACGGCGAGTCCGGTGACCGCGTCGTCGTCGATCCCCGCCAGCAGCCGACGCAGGGTGGTGAGGCTGCCGTCGTGCGGCAGGAGCAGGGTGAGCGCCGCGGTGTTGGGGGTCGCCTCGGGGAACTGCCGCGCCAGCGCGGCCAGCCGCCCACGGTCGGCGGCGTGCAGTTCGACATGACCGCCGGGGACCAGCCGCTTCAGTTCGGCCGCGGTGCCCTCGGCGACCAGTCGGCCCCCGTCGAGCACACCGATCCGGTCCGCGAGCTGGTCGGCCTCCTCCAGGTACTGGGTGGTCAGGAAGACGGTGACTCCGTCGGCCACCAGCTCCCGCACGATCTCCCACAGGTCGCGGCGGCTGCGGGGGTCGAGGCCGGTGGTCGGCTCGTCGAGGAAGATCAGCCGTGGCCCGGCGACCAAGGTCATCGCCAGGTCCAGCCGCCGCCTCATACCCCCGGAATACGTCGCCGCCCGCCGGTCGGCGGCTTCGGTCAGCCGGAACCGCTCAAGGAGTTGCCCCACCGCGCTCCGCGCCTCGCGCCGGTCGAGGTGACCGAGGTCGGCCATCAGCCGCATGTTCTCCCGCCCGGTGAGCAGCCCGTCCACGGCGGAGAACTGTCCGGTCACTCCGATCGCCGCCCGCACGTGGTCGGCGGCGCGGTGTATGTCGTATCCGGCGACCCGGGCCCGCCCGGCGTCCGCGGGCAGCACGGTGGACAGGATTCTCACCGTGGTGGTCTTGCCCGCGCCGTTCGGTCCCAGCAGGGCATAGACGGTGCCGGTCGGGACGGTCAGGTCGACTCCGGCGACCACCTCGTGGTCCCCGTACGCCTTGCGCAGGCCCGCGGCCTCGATCGCACTGGTTCTCGTCGTCATGTCCCCCATGCTGGGAGGTTGCCCCTGCGTCAGGGTCAAGCCGCGCTCCGCCCGCCCGGTCCCTCGGCCTCGTTCCGTCTCCACCGAAGGTCCGTCGAGCGGAATACTCTGTCGGTATGAGTGAACGAGGAATGCAGGAGCTGGCCCTGCTGCTGCTGACGGCGCTGGCGAATGCCCCGCGGCACGGGTACGCCATCGCGCAGGAGGTGAAGGCGATTACCGACAACCGCGTGGTGCCGCGTACCGGGGCGCTCTACGGGGCGCTGGACCGGCTGCTCGCGGAGGGGCTCATCCAGGTGGAGCGTGAGGAGGTGGTGGGCGGCCGGGCCCGTCGCGTCTTCGCTCTCGCTCCCGCGGGGCGGGAGCGGCTGGAGGCCGAGGCGGAGCGGCTGGCCGCGACCGCTCGCGAGGTCAGGCGGCGCCTGGCCGACGGCGCGGCGGCGACCGCGTGAACGAGTTCCTCGTCCGTCTGTACCCGGCCGCGTACCGGGCCGCTCACGGCCAGGAGATCATCGACGTGCACCGGGAGATGACGGCGGATTTGTCCCGCCCGGCCCGGCTGCGCGCGGACGCCGACCTGCTCGCACACGCCCTGCGGGTGCGGTCGGGGCTCGACCCCGCCTCGCCCGCGGGCCGCTTCTTCGCCCTGGCCGCCCCGTTCGCGCTGGCTGCCAGTGCGGTGGAGTGCGGGCTGCGGGTGACGCGTTGGTACGCCGGGCTCGTCTTCCCGCCCGGCCCGGTACGGGCGCACCTGCTGTTCCTGGATGGCGCGGAGTGTCTGTTCATGCTGCTGTCCCTGCTGGTGTGCGTCGGCGCGGTCATCGCCCTGACCGGGCGGTGGCGGCCCGGCGTGGGGGTGGCCGTGTGCGGGCTCGCGCCCAGGCCCTGGGAGGGCTCGAAGCCGCCCGGCTGCTTCAGTACGCGAGTACCGCCTTCGGCCTGGCGGCCTGCGGCTGGTATCTCTGGCGGCGCCGGAGCCGTGCGCGTACCGACGAGGGCACCGGCCCCGTCGCCCGCTTGAGCCCCGTCCTGCGGTGGAGCGTGGTGGCTCTGCTCGTCATGGCGCCGGTACTGGGCGGCGCCGCCCACCTCCGCGACGACTACCACGCGTATCGCCACACGACCGAGGTGGACTACGGTCGGCCGACCACCGTCCACCTGAGCGACGGCACGAGCGGGACCACCTATGCCTCCCGCACGGTCGAGACCCCATGGGGAACCCTCGCCGAGGGCGTACTGACCGGGGCCGCCAAGCGAGCGGGCGGTGCGTTCGCGGTGGCGCTGCTGGTGTACTCCGTCGCCTGGCAGGTCGGTTCCCCTTCGCGTCGGCGGACGGTGGCGTGACGCCGCGGGTTCAGGGAGCCCAGGGCGCGTCCACGGACCAGGTGGTGTCCTCCGTGAACAGGGCGGGGCCGTCCCAGGTGTGGGTGCCGCCCGGGGTGGCCAGCCACAGCTCGCTGTTGTAGTGGCGCAGGTACTGTTCGGGGAAGTTGTAGGCGGAGAGACGCACCGCGCCGTTCGCGCCGCGCACCGGACAGAACGTGGCGTCGGCGCGGAACAGGTCACCGCTGCCGGAATCCTTGTAGACGCGGAAGTCGCGGTGCCGCAGATACTGGCCCGGGTAGTTGCGCGACTCGAAGGAGTAGCAGGAGTCGTTGGCCAGGCCGGTGACGATCTTCCAGGTGGCGTCGTTCTTCAGCAAGCTGCCGCTGGCGCCGTTCACCACCTCGGTGAAGGCCGCACCCCCCTGGTGACGGAGGTAGCGGTCGGTGTGGCCCGGCGTCGTCACGCGCAGGGACTTGTACTGACCCGTCGGCAGCGTGACCGGTGACGGAGCGGCCCGCGAGGCGTCGATGAGCGCCCGGTTGGCCGCCTTGACCCGCGACTCGTCGACCTTGACGACCTGCCGGTCGTAGGTGAGCAGGCCGTTGGCCTCGTTCTCGACGTCGGTGATCTCGGTGTACACGGAGGCGGACAGGCCACGGGGCATACGTACGTCGCGGATCGCGTCCAGGAGACCGACGAACCGGTTGTTCAGGTGAGCGGTGTCCGGCTGGTCCTCGTAGCTGAATCCGCCGCCCGGATACCACTCGTGACCAGGCACCTTGTACCCCAGTCCGCCGTACTCACCAAGGACGGCGGCGCGTGTCGCGCTGGGGGTCGTGGTTCCCGGGCCCACGTACACATGGTGGTCGACCACATCGCCGTTGCCGCCGTCGACGGATCCGCAGCAGTTGACTCCGCTCATGTTGTCGACGAGCCGCGAGGGGTCGTACGCCTTGACGTGGTCGGCGATGCGGGCCTGGTCGTACTGGCCCCAGCCCTCGTTCTGGTTGACCCACAGGACGAGCGAGGGTGAGCTGCGGTGCTGGTCGATGATGCGGTCGTACTCGGCCTCCCACTGGGTGCGGGCGGCGGCGTCCGGGGTGCGGGTGTCCATCGCCGGCATGTCCTGCCAGACCAGCAGGCCCAGCTTGTCCGCCCAGTAGAACCACCGCTGCGGTTCGACCTTGATGTGCTTGCGGACCATGTTGAAGCCCAGGTCCTTGTGCTTCTGGAGGTCGTACTTGAGGGCCGCGTCGGTGGGCGCGGTGTAGATCCCGTCCGGCCAGTAGCCCTGGTCGAGCGTGCCCGTCTGGAAGACGAACTTGCCGTTCAGGACCGGGCGTTGCACACCGTTCACCTTGGCGACGCCGACGGTGCGCATGCCCGCGTAACTGCCGACGGAATCGACCGTGGCCGAGCCCGCGACCAGGTCGACCCTGACGTCGTAGAGGAACGGGTCGTCCGGGGACCACAGGTGCGGGTTCGGCACCGCCACGGTGAACTGGCTGCCGACAGCGCCGGTCGCGGTGCCGACGGACGTCCCGCCGGAGGAGACCGTCACGCGTGCCTGCTGCCCGTTGACTCCGGCGCCGCGCACGGTGACCTTCAGCCGGTTGTTCGCCGGGTCGGGCACCATGTCGAGGCGGGTGATGCGTGCCGCCGCCGTGGGTTCGAGCCACACCGTCTGCCAGATCCCGGAGGCCGCGGTGTAGAAGATCCCGCCGCCGGGGTGCGGCTTGACGTCGTTGACGCGCTGCTTCCCTACGGCCTGACCACCGGTCTGGGTGGGGTCGAAGACGGAGACGACCAGGGTGTTGGCCCCCGTGGCCAGCAGATCGGTGATGTCGTACGAGAAGGAGTCGTACCCTCCGCTGTGGGCGGCTCCGGCCTGCTTGCCGTTGACCCAGACCGTCGTACGCCAGTCACTCGCACCGAAGTTGAGCTGGACGCGGCGGCCGTTCCAGCCGGAGGGCACCGCGAAGGTCCGCTTGTACCAGAGTCTGTCATTCTGGGTGATCTTGCGCTGGACGCCGGAGAGCGCCGACTCGGCGACGAAGGGCACCCGGATCTGCTCGGTGAACGACGCGGGCTGACCGGCGTCGGCGGAGGTGACGGCGAAGTCCCAGATGCCGTTCAGATTGACCCAGTCCTGGCGGGTGAGCTGCGGGCGGGGATACTCCGGGAGCGGGCTGTCGGTCGGCACCTGGTTCGTCCAGGGAGTGGTCATGGGCGACGGTTTGGGCGCCCAGGCCTGCGCTTTCGCCGCCGCTGGACCGGAGAGGGCGAGTATCAGGCCGCCGATGAGGGCCAGGGCCGCTCCGGTGGCGGTGACCCGTCGGCCCATGCGTCTGAGCCGTGCCGACAGCCGTCTGTACGCGGAGGTGCTACGCATCGTGACTCCTTGGGGGTGGGGGCGGAGCGGGAGACGTACGTGCGTGTGCGGCGGCTGCCGGGTGGCGCCAACTTGCCCATTTACAGCGCTACTTGCCAGCGCCAGTTGTTGATGACCGGCGTACCGCAATGAGGTTTTACATCGTTGGAAGACGGCTGTAAAGGCTGGCGGCGTCGTCGGGAGAAGCGGGGTGCGGTGTCCGGGAGGGGCGGGGTGCGGTGTCCGGGACG
>NZ_JASKYR010000465.1:0-5811 GCF_041028215.1 Streptomyces flavofungini | reverse complement strand
ATCCTGGCCCGCGCGCTGCCCCTGCCCACGCCCGCCTCCGTCGTCGTCGCGCTGCTCGCGGCGGCCGGCAGCGGGATCGCCGTCGGCGGCATGACGGACCTCGGCGGCGAGGGCGTGCCGCTCGCGCTCGGCGCGGGCGTCTGCGCGCTGATCGGACACCGTGTGGCGAGCTACGACTATCCGTCCAGGTTCGTGCACATGACGGCGGGCGTCGCCCTGCCCCTCGCGGCGGCCGCCCCCGCCGTCTACGTCCTCGGCCGCGCCTTCGGCTGAGTCCGTGGGCGCCCGCTCACACCTCGTACGCGATCGTCACAGCTGATCGACAGGTCCCCGGCCGGGCCAGGGCGCCGGGGACCCGTCCTCTAGGCTCGCGGCAAGGACAGATGAGGCGGGGGACAACGTGGGGGAACTCCGGACATGAGCAAGCGCGCGATACGCATACTCCTGGTCGTCGTGGTCATCCTGGGCGGTCTCTTCGTGGCGGCCGACCGGCTCGCCGTGAACTTCGCCGAGGACGAGGCGGCCGAGAAGCTGCGCTCGAACGAGGGGCTCAGCGAGGCGCCCGACGTCTCCATCAAGGGCTTCCCTTTCCTGACCCAGGTCGCGGGCGGGGAGCTGGACGACGTCGAGGTCGGCATCAAGGACTACGACGCCAAGTCCGGCGCCGACTCCATCCGCATCGCCGACCTGACGGCCCACATGAAGGGCGTGAAGTTCTCCGGCGACTACAGCTCGGCCACCGCCGCGACCGCCTCGGGCACGGCCCGCGTCTCGTACGACGAGCTGCTCAAGGCGGGCAAGTCCGAGCCCGTCGACCTGCCGCTCGGCGCCAAGGGCGAGGTCGTCGGCCTCTCGGACGGCGGCAACGGCAAGATCAAGCTGGAGATCGAGGTCAGCAAGGGCGGCGCGAAGCTGCCCAAGCCCGTGTACGTGCTGAGCTCGGTCCGTGTCGAGGGCGACAACATCAAGGTCCACGCGGACGAGATCCCGAAGAAGATCGACGTCCTGGGCGTCTCCATCCCGCTGCCCGAGGCCATGGCCCGCGACGTCACCGACTTCGAGCAGAAGATCGACGACCTGCCCGCCGGGATCAAGCTGGAGAAGGTCGAGGCGGCGCCGGACGGCGTCGACATGACCGTGACGGGCGAGAACGTCAGCCTGACGGGCTGAACCAGCGCCGAGGGCCGGGCCCGTAAGGGGTCCCGAGCCCGCCCCCGGACGCCGTCGTCCGCAGTGCGAGACGGACCCGTCCGGCGGACGGATGTGACCGGGGCGGCAGGGAGCCCGGAGCCCTCCCGGGGCGGCTCCGGGCTTCAACCATTCCCACATCGTGGACGATCGTGTCTCAGTATGCGGAGCGCCGGTGACACACCCGCCTCCGCGTCCCTACGATCGTCACCATGAAGCGACAGGCGGACCTCACGAAGCGGCGGGCAGTAGACCTGTGCCGCGTCGCCGCCATGCTCTGTCGCACCTTCTGACGGAGGCTCCGCCCCCCGTTTCCCTAAAGGCCCGTCGACGCTTTTCGGCAGGGCCGCCCCCGTGCCGTGTACGCCGCGCCTCCCCGCGCGTCGGAGCCGTACCCGCACGCCCCTCGCAACGCCGTACCGCCGTAACTGCCCCGGAGGAGAAAAGCATGAGCCGCAGCGACGTCCTGGTAGACGCCGACTGGGTCGAGGCCCACATCGAGGACCCGAAGGTCGTCATCGTCGAGGTGGACGAGGACACTGCCGCGTACGACAAGAACCACATCAAGAACGCGATCCGGATCGACTGGACCACCGACCTCCAGGACCCGGTCCGCCGTGACTTCATCGACCAGGAGGGCTTCGAGAAGCTCCTCTCGGCCAAGGGCATCGCCAACGACTCCACCGTCGTGCTCTACGGCGGCAACAACAACTGGTTCGCCTCGTACGCCTTCTGGTACTTCAAGCTCTACGGCCACCAGGACGTGAAGCTCCTCGACGGCGGCCGCAAGAAGTGGGAGCTCGACTCCCGCGACCTGGTCGACGGCGCCGAGGTTCCCAGCCGCCCCGCCACCGAGTACAAGGCCAAGCCGCAGGACACCTCGATCCGTGCCTTCCGCGACGACGTCGTGGCGGCCATCGGCGCGCAGAACCTGGTCGACGTGCGTTCGCCCGACGAGTTCAGCGGCAAGCTGCTCGCCCCCGCGCACCTCCCGCAGGAGCAGTCGCAGCGCCCCGGCCACGTGCCGAGCGCCCGCAACATCCCGTGGTCGAAGAACGCCAACGACGACGGCACCTTCAAGTCCGACGAGGAGCTCAAGGCCCTCTACGAGGACGAGCAGGTGGACCTCGCCAAGGACACCATCGCCTACTGCCGCATCGGTGAGCGTTCGGCCCTGACCTGGTTCGTCCTGCACGAGCTGCTCGGCCAGACCAACGTCAAGAACTACGACGGTTCCTGGACCGAGTACGGCTCGCTGGTCGGCGTGCCGATCGAGCTCGGCGCCAACAAGTAACCCGCCCGACCTTCCTTCCCCCCGGTTTTCTAGGAGTACGCATGTGTGGAGCAAAGGCCGGCGGCCCCGACGCTTCGACGATCAAGCCCGGTGAGACCACGATCCAGGGCCAGGTGACCCGCGACGGCGAGCCCGTCACCGGTTACGTGCGCCTGCTCGACTCGACCGGCGAGTTCACCGCCGAGGTGCCCACCTCGGCCACCGGACAGTTCCGCTTCTACGCCGCCGAGGGCACGTGGACCGTCCGGGCGCTGATCCCGGGCGGCACCGCCGACCGCACGGTCGTCGCCCAGACGGGCGGCCTCGCGGAGGTGGCGATCGCGGTCTGATCCGCGCCGCACCATCGATCGGCCAAGGGCCGCACCCCAGGGGGTTGGACGCCACTGGACGGGGTGCGGCCCTTCGGCTTCTCGTGAGCGGGCCTCTCGTGAGCGGGGCCGAACCCCGGCACGGGCGGCGGCTAGCGCTTGTGCCTGCCGTCCAGCTCGTCCCACCACTCGTCGGACTTCGCATCGCCCGAGGGGTCGTCCCACCAGCGGTCCTCGGGGCCGCGCCGGTTGGCCGTCATGGCGGCAAGCGGCGGGATGACCATCGCCACGACGCACATCCCGACGGCGACCGGCACCGACCACAGGCGCACCACGCCCCACGCCAGGACGAACAGGGCGATACACGTCCCCATCATGGCGAAGTACACATGGCGCCTGCGCGCGTACATACCCCCAGCGTACGACCGTGCGGCCTCAGTAGACGAGCGCCTGGACCCCGTCCGTCATGGCCTCCTGCACGAACACCTGCGCCCCCGCGATCCGCACGCCCGCGATGACGTCCTTCTCCGTGATGTCGCGCCGGGCGGCGCACTGCGTGCAGAGCGTGATGCGGCCCGCGGCGATCACCGAGTCGATCAGGTCGGGCAGCGGCGCGGCCTGCGGAAGCTCGAATTCCGCCGCGCGCCCCGGCAGCGCGAACCACGACGACTCGCCGGTCAGCCAGAGCGAGACCTCCACCCCGCTGGCCACGGCCACGGCAGCCACCGTGAAGGCCTGCGAGCAGCGCTCGGGGGCATCGGCCCCCGCGGTCACCTTGATCACGAGCTTCTTCGCCATGGCCGCATCGTAAGGCCCCTCGCCAAGAGGTACGGGCGCCGCCCGACTACAGTGGGACCGGCTCTGATACCTGCCCCGACCGCTCACCGAGGAGCACCCCGTGCTTGAGGCCTTCTTCTCCGCCCTGCTGGTTCTTGTCTGCGTCGGCGTTCTCGCCTTCGCCGGGCTCACCGTGAAGAAGCTGTACCAGGGCCAGCGCTGACAACCTCCGCCTCCACAGATCGCCTGAGCATCCCATGATCGAGATTCCGTCCGACCTGAACCCCGACCTCGTCCCCCTCGCCTGGCTCCTCGGCAGCTGGGCGGGCGCGGGCGTCACCGACTTCCCCGGCGCCGAGAAGGCGAACTTCGGCCAGGAGGTCTCCTTCACGCACGACGGGCGGGACTTCCTCGAGTACCGCTCGTACAGCTGGATCCTCGACTCCGAGGGCAACAAGGTGAAGCCGCTGGAGACCGAGTCCGGCTTCTGGCGCATCGATAAGGACCGCAAGGTCGAGGTCGTGATGGTCCGCGACGACGGCGTCGTCGAGGTCTGGTACGGCGAGCTCGCCGACAAGAAGCCGCAGATCGACCTGGCCACGGACGCCGTGGCCCGCACCGCCGCCTCCGGCCCCTACACCGGCGGCAAGCGGCTCTACGGCTATGTGAAGGGCGACCTGATGTGGGTCGGCGAGAAGCAGACCCCCGAGGTTCCGCTGCGGCCGTACATGTCCGCCCAGCTCAAGAAGGTCGTCACGCCCGAGGAGGTCGCCGACATGGCGCGCAACCTCGGCGATCTGCCCGACGACGGCATCGCTTTCTTCAAGTAGAACCGCCGACAGGCCCTAAACTTTAGAGTGTGGCGAGCACCGATTCCGACTGGAAGAGCGACCTGCGGCAGCGCGGCTACCGGCTGACGCCGCAGCGCCAGCTCGTCCTCGAAGCCGTCGACACCCTTGAGCACGCGACCCCCGACGACATCCTCTGCGAAGTGCGCAAGACGGCGTCGGGGGTCAACATCTCCACGGTCTACCGCACCCTTGAGCTCCTGGAGGAGCTCAAGCTGGTCTCCCACGCCCATCTCGGGCACGGCGCGCCCACGTACCACCTCGCGGACCGCCACCACCACATCCACCTGGTCTGCCGGGACTGCACGGGCGTCATCGAGGCGGACACCTCGATCGCCGCGGAGTTCACCGCCAAGCTGCGCGAGACCTTCGGCTTCGACACCGATCTGAAGCACTTCGCGATCTTCGGGCAGTGCGAGAAGTGCCGGCAGAAATAAAAGCCGGGGCCCGCTGGTCGTAGTCTTTGTGAACATGAAGAGCCCCCTGTTGTCCCTGCCCGGCGCCGTCCCCGCCGAGGGCGTGGACGAAGGCGTCGCCGCCCACTACGGCGAGCTGTTCCGTGAGCAGCGTGCCCTCGCCGACGGCACCGGCTTCGTCGACCTCTCGCACCGCGGTGTGCTCACCGTCACCGGCTCCGACCGGCTGAGCTGGCTGCACCTGCTGCTCACCCAGCACGTCAGCGAGCTCCCCGCGGGCCGGGCGACCGAGGCGCTGATCCTCTCCGCCAACGGGCACATCGAGCACGCCCTGTATCTCGTCGACGACGGCGAGACCATCTGGGCGCATGTCGAGCCCGGCACCCAGGAGGCCCTTCTGGCGTACCTGGAGAGCATGAAGTTCTTCTACCGCGTGGAAGTGGCCGACAGAACGGACGACTTCGCCGTCGTCCACCTGCCCGCGGGCTCGATCGCCGCCGTCCCCGACGGCGTCGTCGTACGGGAGACCCCGCACGGCCGCGACCTGTTCCTGCCGCGCCCGGACCTGGCGGCGTACGCCGCGGAGAACGGCCCGGCCGCCGGTCTCCTGGCGTACGAGGCGCTGCGCGTGGAGGCGCACAGGCCGCGCCTCGGCTTCGAGACCGACCACCGCACCATCCCGCACGAGCTGGGCTGGATCGGCACCGCCGTGCACCTCCAGAAGGGCTGCTACCGCGGCCAGGAGACGGTGGCCCGCGTCCACAACCTGGGGAAGCCGCCGCGCCGCCTGGTCTTCCTGCACCTGGACGGCAGCGAGGTCCACCTGCCCCCGGCCGGGACGCCGGTCCACCTCGCGAGCGAGGGCGCCGAGGGCCGCAAGCTGGGCTTCGTCACGACCTCCGTACGCCACCACGAGCTGGGGCCGATCGCCCTCGCGCTGGTCAAGCGCAATGTGCCGGTGGACGCGGAGCTCGTCGCGG
>NZ_JASKYR010000464.1:0-7221 GCF_041028215.1 Streptomyces flavofungini | reverse complement strand
GGCGGAGACCGCGGGCGCCTGGCTGGACGGCGGCACGTCCGGGGCCGCCCGCTCCGGCACTCCGCTGCCGGACACCCGCGCCTTCGTGCTCGACGAGTTCCTGCACCCGGTGCCGCCCGGCGTGGTGGGCGACCTCTACCTCGCCTCTGCCGCCCTCGCGCGCGGCTACGCGGGCGGCCCGGGACGCACCGGCGCGGACTTCGTCGCCTGCCCCTTCGGGCCCGGCGGGGAGCGGATGCTGCGCACCGGGGAGCGGGCCAAGCGCACGGCCACGGGGTTGCTCACGCTGCGGGACAGGTCCGAGGAGCGGGCGCGCGAGCGGCGCGGCGGCACGGCGCGCCGCGCGGGACGCGGCCGCGGTGACCTCGCGGTGCTGCTGCCGCTGCGCGAGGAGGGCAACAGGCCCCCGCTGTTCTGCGTGCACCCCGCCATGGGGCTGAGCTGGAGCTACGGCAACCTCCTGCGGCACCTCCCGCAGGACAGGCCGGTCTACGGCCTCCAGTCCCGGGGCCTCGCCGGTTCCGAGCCCATGCCGCGCAGCGTGGAGGACATGGTGGTGGACTACCTGGAACAGATCCGCTCCGTCCAGCCCACCGGCCCCTACCACCTGCTCGGCTCCTCCCTCGGCGGCCTGATCGCGCAGGCCATCGCCGCCCGCCTGGAGGAGCAGGGCGAGGACGTGGCGCTCCTCGCGGTGCTCGACGCCTATCCCGGCAACGTCGGCCGGGTCGTCACCGACGAGGACACCCGCCCCGCGGAAGGACCGGCCACCGAGGGCGCCGACGGCGGCGAACGCCGCGTGGCCCCCGGCGGCCAGGACGACGCCGACCGGGCGATGCCGGGCGACATCGACGCCGTACGCATGGGGGTGAGCGACGAACTGCTCGCCAGGATGCGCAAGGTGATCCGCAACGCGGCGGCCTTCGCGCCGGACCACACCCCGCCCCGCTTCGGCGGCGACCTGCTCCTGTTCGTCGCCACCGGGGACCGGCCCGCCGAACTGCCGGTGACCGGCGCGGCGGCCACCTGGCAGCCCTACATCGAGGGCGACATCGAGACGCACGAGGTCGACGCGGGCCACTACGAGCTGTTCCAGCCCGCGGCCATCGCGCACATCGGGCGCGTCGTCGCCCAGAAGCTCCGGGCCGCGACCGGCACCGACTGAGCGGACCGTACCGACTGAGCAGGGGAGAGGAGATCAGGACATGCCCAGGCAGACAGAAGTGCCCGCGCACGAACAGCGCGTGGGAACCGACCCCGTGCCCGGCCTCGCCGAGGCGGTCCGGCGCGCGCCGCTCACCGAACTGGACGTCCCCGCGACGTCGGAGCGCACCTGGCTGGCGCTCGGCGCCGAGGAGGTACGGGCGGTGCTCGGCGACGCGGACCGGTTCAGCACCCTGCCGCCCGCCGACAACGACGCGGACTCCAGGCGGCTCGTCCAGGCGGGCAACCTGCTCCAGTACGACCCGCCCGAGCACACCCGGCTGCGCAAGATGCAGACACCGGAGTTCACCCAGCGGCGGATGCGCCGCCTGGAGCCGATGATCGGGGAGATCGTCGCGGACCACCTGGACGCCCTGGAGCGCGCGGGGCAACCCGCCGACCTCGTACGGCACTTCGCGGCGCCCGTGCCGAGTCTGGTGGGCTGCCTGCTCTTCGACATTCCGCGCGACGACCACACCGAACTGGCCCGCAACCTCGACATCAGCCGCACCGAGGTCCGCTCCCGCGAGCAGCGGATGGCGGCGGGCAAGGCGTACATGGCGTACATGACCAAGTTCACGGCACGCAAGCGCCGCCGCCCCGGCGACGACCTGCTGAGCGCGCTGATCCGCGAGCACGGCACGGACATCGGCGACGAGGAGCTGACCGGCACCGTCGCCACCCTCCTCGCCCCCTCCGTCCTGAACGTCGGCGGCACCCTCGGTCTGTCCATCCTGGCGCTGCTGCGCCATCCCGAGCAGTGCGACCTGCTCCGTGCGCGGCCGGACCTGACCGACCGCGCGGTGGAGGAGCTGACCCGGTACGCGAGCGTCGTCGCCACCGCGTCGCCGCGCACCGCCCTGGTGGATGTGAAGCTCGCGGGCCAGGTCATCAGGGCCGGTGACACCGTGCTCTGCTCGCTGTTCGCGGCCAACCGCGCCCAGTGCCCGGGGGCGCCGCGGGACGATCTCGACATCACGCGCGAGGACACCAGCCACATGGCCTACGGGCACGGCATCCACCACTGCCTCGGCGCACCGCTGGCCCGGATGACGCTGCGGATCGCGCTGCCCGCGCTGCTGAACCGCTTCCCCGGGCTGCGGCTCGCCGTACCGCCGGAGGAACTGCGCTACAAGGCACCCAACGGCATCTACGGCGTCGAGTCACTGCCCGTGACCTGGTGAGTGCCCCCACAGAGCGTCAAGAGCCGGGAGGAAGAGGACATGCCGCAGGACGCGCCGACCATCCCCGTCCACACCCGCAGGACGCGCTTCGACCCCGCGGACGAGCTGCGCCTGCTGACCGGGGGCAGCCCCGTCGTCGAGATGCCCGGTGCGGACGCGCGTGCCGGGGGCGGGACCGTCTGGCTGGTGACCGGCTATCACGAGGTGCGTCAGGTCCTCGGCGACCACGTCCGGTTCTCCACCCGGCGCCGGACCGGCACGACCGGCGACCACCGGCCCGACGAGGCGATCGGGCAGCTCATGGACTACGACCCGCCCGATCACACCCGGCTGCGCAAGATGCTCACCCCCGAGTTCACCCACCGGCGCATGCGCAGGCTCGAACCGCGCATCGAGGAGATCGTGGCGGAGCGCCTGGACGTCATCGAGCGCACCGGACCCCCGGCCGACCTGGTGGCGGGGTTCGCCGAGCCGGTCGCGGGCSCCGTCCTGTGTGAGCTGATCGGGGTGCCGCGCGACGACCGGGGTGACTTCCTGCGCCGCTGCCACGCGCATTTGGCCACCGGCCAGGGGCGCGGCCGGCGCGCCGACGCGGGCAACGCCTTCACCCGCTATCTGGCCGCGCTGGTGGGCCGGGCGCGCAAGGACCCCGACGACGGCTTCCTCGGCACGCTCGTGCGCGACCACGGCGACGACTTCACCGACAAGGAACTGCGCGGCATCTGCGTGCTCCTGATGCTCGCCGGGCTCGACAACATCTCGGGCATGATCGGCCTGGGCACGCTGATCCTGCTGGAGCATCCCGGCCAGCTCGCGGCCCTGCGCGCCGACCCGGCCGCCATGGACCGCGCCGTCGACGAGCTGCTGCGCCATCTGTCGGTGCCGCACGCCCCCACGCCCCGTACCGCCCTGGAGGACGTCACCGTCGCGGGGCGGCACATCAGGGCGGGGGACACCGTCGTCTGCTCGATCCCGATGGCCAACCGGGACCCGGCGCTCACCGGCTGCCCCGACCGGCTCGACCTCACCCGTGACCCGGTGGCCCACGTCGCCTTCGGCCACGGCATCCACCACTGCCTGGGCGCGGCCCTCGCCAGGCAGGAACTGCGCATCGCCTTCACGGCGCTGCTGCACCGCCTCCCGGCACTGCGCCTCGCCGGAGAGGCCGAGGACGTGGAATTCCGCGTCAGGTCGACCGCGTACGGGGTGGAGCGCCTGCCAGTGGCCTGGTGAGCCACCACCGCACGCACGGAGAAAGGCCAGCACGGACCAGCAGCAACCAGCACGACCCAGGGGACAACAGGGGACAACAGGGGAACCAGGGGTGGGAACATCATGAACGGAACGGAAACGAACAGCTCGGGAGCCGTGCGCGACGTCGTCATCGTCGGCGGCGGCACGGCGGGCTGGATGACGGCCGCCTATCTGACGGCGGCCTTCGGCGACCGCGTCGCCATCACCCTCGTGGAGTCGGCGGACGTCGGCACCATCGGCGTCGGCGAGGCCACGTTCAGCGACATCAGGCACTTCTTCGAATTCCTCGGCCTGGCCGAGCGGGACTGGATGCCCGCGTGCAACGCCACGTACAAGCTCGCCGTCCGCTTCGAGGACTGGCGCAGGCCCGGCCATCACTTCTACCACCCCTTCGAGCAGCTCAAGTCGGTCAAGGGCTTCCCGCTGACCGACTGGTGGCTGCGCTACCCCGGCAGCGAGCGGTTCGACACGGACTGCTTCGTCATGGCCTCGGTCATCGACGCCGAGCGCTGCCCGCGCTATCTCGACAACCGACTCCTTGAGCAGGAGTTCGTCGAGTCCGACGACCTGCCCAACACCATCGCCGAGTACCAGGGCGCCCAGTTCCCCTACGCCTACCACTTCGAGGCCCACCTCCTGGCCACGTACCTGACGGAGTACGCCACCCGGCGCGGCGTCCGGCACGTCGTCGACCATGTCACCGACGTCGGACTCGACGAGCGCGGCTGGGTCTCCCATGTGCGCACCGCCGAACACGGGCTGCTCTCCGGAGACCTCTTCGTGGACTGCACCGGCTTCCGCGGCCTGCTCATCAACAAGGCGCTCGCCGAGCCGTTCGTCTCCTACCAGGACACCCTGCCCAACGACAGCGCGGTCGCCCTCCAGGTGCCGATGGACATGGACAAGGACCCCATCCGCCCCTGCACCACGGCCACCGCGCAGGACGCGGGGTGGATCTGGACCATTCCGCTGATCAGCAGGATCGGCACCGGCTACGTCTACGCCCGCGACTACCTGGAGCCCGAGGAGGCCGAGCGCAGGCTGCGCGAGTTCGTCGGCCCCGCCGCGGCCGACGCCACCGCCAACCACATCAGGATGCGCATCGGGCGCACCCGGCGCTCCTGGGTCAACAACTGCGTGGCCATCGGCCTGTCGAGCGGTTTCGTGGAGCCCCTGGAGTCGACCGGCATCTTCTTCATCCACTACGCCATCGAGCAGCTCGTGAAGTACTACCCGGCGACCGACTGGGACGCCTCGCTGCGCGAGCAGTACAACAGCGCGGTGACGCACGTGATGGACGGCGTACGGGAGTTCCTCGTCCTGCACTACCGGGGCGCCAGGCGGCGGGACAACCAGTACTGGCGGGACACCAAGACCCGTACCGTGCCCGACTCGCTGGCCGAGCGCCTGGAGCTGTGGGAGAGCAAGGTCCCCGACGCGGGCACCGTCTACCCCCGCTACCACGGCCTTCCGCCCTACTCCTACAACTGCGTGCTGCTCGGCACCGGCGGCATCGACGTGCGGCCCTCGCCCGCCCTCGACCTGGTCGACGAGAAGGACGCCCTGGCCGCGTTCCAGGGGATCAGGGACAAGGCGCGCTCGCTGGTGAGCACGCTGCCGACACAGAACGAATACTTCCGCCGGATGCGCGACGGGGGGTGACCGGAGGGCATGAGCGGCCCGTCGGCACAGGTGAGGGAACGGGGAGGCATGGACACCGAGTTCCGCGACATGATGGCGGCCTTTCCCACCGGCGTCTCGGTGGTCACCGCCAGGGACGGCAGCGCCGCGCCCCGGGGCATGACGTGCTCCTCGCTGTGCAGTCTGAGCGTCAGTCCGCCGACACTGCTGCTGTGCCTGCGCACCGGGAGCCCCACGCTGCGGGCGGTGCTCTCCAGCGGGGCGTTCGCGGTGAACCTGCTGCACGGCGAGGCGGACTGGGTGGCCGCGCTCTTCGCCTCCGGGGCGCCCGACCGGTTCGACCGGGTCGCCTGGCGGCCCGCGGGGCGCACCCGCAGCCCCGCCCTGATCGAGGCCGCGCACGCCGTCGCCGAGTGCGTCCTGGAACGCACCCACCCCTCCGGCGACCACGCGATCGTCGTCGGGGCGGTGCGCTCCGTGCAGCGCTACGACCGCGAGAGCGCGCTGCTCTACGGCTTCCGCAGGTACGGGGAGTTCTCGCCGCGGGTCCCCGCCGTCGTCGGTGACCCCGGCGCCGTCCGCGAGCGCGAGGGGTGACCGTGTCATGACCGCCCCGGCCGGCCTGCTCACGGCCGCTGCGACCCACCCCGGCACGGCCGCTCCCGTGCCGCCGATCGCCGCGCACTCGCTCCTTGTCTTCCTGCTCCAGGTGGGCGTGCTGCTGCTGTTCGCCCTGCTGCTCGGCAGGCTCGCGGCCCGCTGCGGGCTCCCGGCGATCGTCGGCGAACTGGGCGCGGGGGTGCTCCTCGGCCCCACGCTCTTCGCCCGGCTGGCGCCGGACGCGGCGGGCTGGCTGCTGCCCGCCGACCCCGCGCAGACGCACCTCCTTGACGCCGTCGGGCAGCTCGCCGTCCTGCTGCTCGTCGGGCTCACCGGGATCGAGATGGACCTGCGGATGATCCGCCGCAGGGGGGCCACGGCGCTCCGCGTCAGCACCGCCGGGCTGCTCGTGCCCCTCGCCCTCGGCATCGGCCTCGGCTTTCCGCTGGCCCGGCTGCTCGGCATCGGGGCGGCCGACCGGCGGATGTTCGTCCTCTTCCTCGGCGTGGCGATGTGCGTCAGCGCCATCCCCGTCATCGCCAAGACGCTGATGGACATGAACCTCATCCACCGCGACGTCGGCCAGCTCACCCTGGCCGCGGGCATGGTCGACGACACCGTCGGCTGGCTGCTGCTCTCCGTGGTCTCCGCGATGACCGTCGGCGGGCTGACGGCGGGGGCGCTCGGGCACGCCGTCGGCGCCCTGCTGCTCGTCATCGTCGTGGCGGTGCTGCTCGGCCGCCCGCTGGTCCGCCACGCCCTGCGGCTCTGCGAGGGCTCCGACCAGCGCACGGTGTCCACGGCCGCCGCGCTGATCGTGCTGGCCGCCGCGGGCACCCAGGCGCTCGGCCTCGAAGCGGTCTTCGGCGCCTACCTCTGCGGCATGCTCATCGGTTCGAGCGGCGCCTTCGACCGGGTCCGCACGGCCTCGCTGCGCCTGGTCGTCCTCGCCGTCCTCGCCCCCGTCTTCTTCGCCCCGGCGGGGCTGCGCATCGACCTGCGGGCGCTGGCGGAACCCGCGGTGCTCGCGGCCGCCCTGATCGTCCTCGCGACCGCGGTCCTGGGCAAGTTCGCGGGCGCCTACATCGGCGCGCGGCTCAGCCGGCTCAGCCGCTGGGAGGCCCTCGCGCTCGGCGCGGGCATGAACGCGCGCGGCGTCATCGAGGTCATCGTGGCCATGGTCGGGCTGCGGCTCGGCATCCTGGACACCCGGACGTACACGATCGTCGTCCTGGTCGCCGTGGTCACCTCCGTGATGGCACCGCCCCTGCTCAAGGCCGCCATGCGGCGCATCGACAGCACGCGCGAGGAGGAGCTGCGGCTCGCCGCCCTCCAGGTG
>NZ_JASKYR010000463.1:0-7267 GCF_041028215.1 Streptomyces flavofungini | reverse complement strand
GCTCACCGGTCACGCGCTCCTCCGCCACGACGAGGTCCGCCACGCCCCGCTCCTTCAGGACTCGGGCCGCCTCGCCCGGGTCGGGCGTCGTCACGACGAGCCTGCCGCGCGCGCCCGCCGCGAGCTCGGCCACCGGGCCCTGGGTGATCAGCCGGCCCCGTGTCATCACGGCGGCGTGCGTGCAGACCTGCTCGATCTCGTCGAGGAGGTGCGAGGAGAGGAAGACGGTGGTGCCCTCGGCCGCCAGTTCCCGCACCAGAGTGCGGATCTCCCGCATGCCCTGGGGGTCGAGGCCGTTCGTCGGCTCGTCCAGGACGAGGAGCCGCCGGGGCTGGAGCAGCGCCGCCGCGAGGCCGAGCCGCTGCTTCATGCCCAGGGAGTACGCCTTCGCCTTCTTGCCCGCGGCGGCGGTCAGGCCCACGCGGTCCAGGGCGGCCTCGGCGCGCCTGCGGCGGGTACGGGGGTCGGCCGCCGGGTCGGCGGAGTCGTACCGCAGGAGGTTGTCGCGGCCCGACAGGAAGCCGTACAGGGCGGGGCCCTCGATCAGCGCCCCGACGTGCGGGAGCACGGTTCGCGCGGCGCGCGGCATGGGGCCGCCGAGGACGCTCGCGGTGCCCGATGTCGGCGCGATCAGGCCCATCAGCATGCGGATGGTGGTGGTCTTGCCCGAGCCGTTCGGCCCGAGGAAGCCGAAGACGCTGCCCTCGGGAACACCGAGGTCGAGCCGGTCCACCGCGAGATGATGGCCGTAGCGCTTGGTCAGGGCACGCGTCTCGATCACGAGGCCTGGCACCGCTTCCTCCTGTCACCCGGTTCCCCGGGCCCCTGTCCGGACCACGTCGGCTCCCGCGACTGTCCGGACCACGTCGGCTCGCGCGACCGCCCGGACTGGACCCGCGCCTACCGGTTCGCCGCCTTGACCAGCGCGTCCTTCGTGACCGCGCCTACGTAGACCTTGCCGTCGTCGGTGACGAGGGCGTTGATCAGGCGGGTCGAGAAGACCGTGCCGGAGCCGAACTTGCCGTCCACCCGGTCGCCGAGCGAGTCGAGGAACTTCTGCGCGTCCTGCGGGACATCGCCCGAACCGGCCGTCGGCAGGCCCCGGCCGCCCGGCAGCTTCAGCTCGGCGATGGAGCTCCAGCCCTCGCCGATCACGTTCAGGCCGCTCAGGTCCTCCTCCGTGAACTCCTCGCCGTCCCTGCCCCGGTACTTGTCCTTGAAGTCGCGGCTCTCGCCGTGCTCGTCGGCCTCGGTCACCTTCGCGCCCTTGGGCGGCGTGAAGTCGAACGTGGACGCGGACGGCTTGCCGAAGTCGACCGCGGTGAAGCCCACGTCGACGACGGCGGCGCCGCCGGAGGCCGGGGTCAGGGTGAACTTGAGCGACGTGCCCGTCTTCGCGTCCACCGCGACCGTGATCCGGCCGACCGTCGACCCCGACTGCTTCGGCTCGACCACCAGGCGGTACGCGTCGCGGCCCGCGACCTGCGCGGTGCCGTCGACCGTGACCGACGTGGTGTCGTCGACGGCCTTCAGGGCCCGCTCGGCGAAGTCCCGGGGAGTGGCGGGGATGTCGTCGGCGCCCTTCTTGCCGTCCTCGTGGCCCGCGCCCTTGCCCGCCTCCGCGTGGTACGCCTCGTTGGACGCGCTGTCGTACGCCCACACCTCGTCGCCGTTGTGGATCAGGCTGTACTCGGCGGCGTCGCCGAGGACCGACACCTTCTGGCGGTCGGGGCCGTCGGCCGCCACCCGCAGCGTGTGCGTGCCGGAGGCCAGCTCCATCAGCTTGCCCTTGGGGTCGGCGGCCGAGCCCTCGCCGCCCTTGCCGCCCTCGCCGTGCTCCGCGCCACCGCCACCGCCACCGCCGGTGAAGCCGCCCGCCATGCCGCCGAGCGACGGCAGGCCGAGGTCGGTGCTGATCTTGACGTTGCCGGAGAGCTGCTGCGTGTCCGACGCGGCCATCTTCTCGATGAGTTCCTGAGCGGTGATGCCGGGCAGATCCGGGTCGCCCGAGGTGGCGAGCGCCGGGACGAGCCCGATGGTCGCCGCCGCCACCCCCGCCACCGCGACCGGGACCGCGTAGCGGGCCGCCTTGCGGCGGCCGGCGCGGAGTTCCCCGGTCTCACTGGTGTCCTGTGCCGGTTCGTACGGTGCCATGGTGTGCCCTACCTCCGTGATCGGCGGCGGCCTTCGCTGTACGTACGTACGTGTCTTCGTCCACCCCGCGCCGCCATTCTCACCCGAATTGGTCAGGAGTGGTGGTCCTTGTCGCTCTCCATCCGACCAAATCGGCCGGGCAGAAGCGTCAGACCCCGGGCGCAACTCGGCGTACTGCCATGGGATGACACAGAGCGGCGGCGCCTCCCCCATCCCGTAGGGGATGCCGTCGCCGCGCTCCGGCCGATCTCGGGGGCGGCGTCAGCCCGCCCGGTGAACCACCAGGTCACAGAGCTCCACCAGGGCGGCCTTGGCGTCTCCGTCCGGCAGCGGCGCGAGCGCGGCCCGCGCGTCCTTGGCGTAGCGGACGGTGTCCTTGCGGGCCTGTTCGAGGGCGGGGTGGGCGCGCGGCCTGGCGAGGGCCTCGGCGTGCCGGGCGTCGTCGGTGAGGTCGGAGTCGAGCAGCTCGCTCAGGGCGATGTCCTCGGGCAGGCCGAGCCGCGCCACGCGCTCGCGCAGCCGCAGGACCGGCAGCGTGGGGATGCCCTCGCGCAGGTCCGTGCCCGGGGTCTTGCCGGACTCGTGGGAGTCGGAGGCGATGTCGAGCACGTCGTCGGCGAGCTGGAAGGCGACGCCGAGCCGCTCCCCGTACTGCGTGAGGACGTCCACGACGGTCTCGTCCGCGCCGGACATCATCGCGCCGAACCGGCAGGCCACGGCGACCAGCGAGCCGGTCTTGCCGCCGAGCACGTCGAGGTAGTGGTCGACCGGGTCGCGGCCCTCGGCGGGGCCCGCGGTCTCCAGGATCTGGCCGGTGACGAGCCGCTCGAACGCCTCCGCCTGGATGCGGACCGCGTCCGGGCCGAGGTCGGCCAGGATGTACGAGGCGCGGGCGAAGAGGAAGTCGCCGGTCAGCACGGCCACGGAGTTGTTCCAGCGCTGGTTGGCGCTGTCGACGCCCCGGCGCACGTCCGCCTCGTCCATCACGTCGTCGTGGTAGAGCGTCGCGAGATGCGTGAGCTCCACGACCACGGCGGACGGCACGACGCCCGGTGCGTAGGGGTCGCCGAACTGGGAGGCGAGCATCACGAGCAGCGGACGGAACCGCTTGCCCCCGGCCCGCACGAGGTGCTGGGCGGCCTCGGTGATGAACGGGACCTCGCTCTTGGTGGCCTCTAGGAGGCCCTCCTCGACAGCCGCCAACCCTGCCTGGACATCGGCTTCGAGAGCCTGGTCCCGCACGCTCAGCCCGAAAGGCCCGACGACGGTCACGAGAGGTTCTCCTGTCTGCTGACGATCACATGGCGAACTCGGTCGATCATTAAAACTCGGTCGATGACACGGTTTGTCGATGTGTCGCTGCCATCACTCAAGTCAGCGTATCCGGTCGCGTTTCGATCACGGCGAGCACCTGCCCGCTCGTCGTCCGTGACCACCCTGCTCAGGGCTCCGCGGATCACTTCTCCTCCTTCCGGTCAACCAGGCCGGGCGGCTCACGATCAGCACCGGTATGTTGCTGATCAGCCCATACGACCGACAGGACCAGACCGCACCGATAGGTGTGCAACGATCGGGAGCATCCGCTTTGTCCCGTACCACGGCCGAGCACGAGCCGCCCGCCGAGCCTCCGGCTCAGCCGCCGCCGGGTGACGAGCGCGCCTTCTTCGGGCAGCCGCGCGGCCTGCTCACCCTCTCCGGCCTGGAGGTCTGGGAGCGGTTCTCCTTCCTCGGCATGCAGGCCATCCTGGTGCTGTACTTCGCCGACTCGGTCGCGCACGACGGCATGGGCATGGACCCGGCCACCGCCGCGTCCGTCTCGGCGGCCTACGGGACGCTCGTCTATCTCGTCTCCGTGGCGGGCGGCTGGCTGGCCGACCGCATCCTCGGCTCGTACCGCGCGGTGCTGTGGGGCGGTGTCCTCATCGCCTGCGGCCACTACTCGATGGCGGTGCCGACCGCGGCCATGACATGGGCCGGCCTCGGTCTGATCAGCGCGGGAACCGGGCTCCTGAAGCCGAACGTGGCCTCGATGGTCGGCAAGCTCTACCGCACCGAGGACGAGCGCCGCGACGCCGGTTTCGCGCTCTACTACATGGCGATCAACGTGGGCGCCTTCGCGGGCCCGCTCATCACCGGCTGGCTCGGCGACCACAAGGGCTGGCACTGGGGCTTCTCGGCGGCGGCGATCGGCATGACGTTCGGCCTCGTCCAGTACGTGCTCGGGCGGCGCCATCTCGCGGGGCGCAAGGCCTCCGCCGAGTACGCCCTGGAGCCGGGCGCCATGCGGCGGGCGGTCCTGCTGATCGTCGGCGGTCTCGTCGTGGCCGCCGCCGTCGCGGGGCTCCTCGCCGCCGCCGGCCGGCTCACCATGGACCGCTTCGTCGACCTGCTCACCCTCATCTCGGTGATCGCCCCGGTCGCCTACTTCGCGGTGATGTTCCGCAGCCCGCGCGTCACCGGCGACGAGCGGCGCCGCCTGCGCCCCTATGTGGTGCTCTTCCTCGCGTCGGTGGTCTTCAACTTCATCCTCTTCCAGGCCTACTCGACGATGATGCTGCTGGCCTCGACGAACGCCAGGACCGAGATCCTCGGCTACCACTTCCCCGCGAGCTGGTACGCGTCCGCGCTCGGCGCCTTCGAGGTCGCGCTCGCCCCCGTGGTCGCCACCGTCTGGGCGCGGATGGGCCCGCGCCAGCCGCACGCCTCCAACAAGATCGCTTTCGGTGTGATCCTGGGCGGCCTGTCGTTCCTCCTGATGGTCCTGCCGACCGCGGGACACGGCGGCGACACGTACAGGATGGCCGCCTGGTGGATCGTCGGCTCCTATCTGCTGCTCGGGCTCGGTGACGTCCTCCTGGAGACGTCCGGCATGTCCGCGACGACCAAGCTCGCGCCGAAGGCCTTCGCCAGCCAGACGATGGCGCTCTGGTTCCTCTCCCTCGCGCTCGCCAACGGCATCCAGGCCCAGGTCGTCAAGGTCTACGGAGAGGTCTCCGACCCCGTCTACTTCGGCGTGAACGGCGGCATCGCCGTCGTCGCGGGCATCGCCGTGATCGCGCTGGCGCCCTGGCTGCGCCGCACGATGCACCCCGTCCACTGAGGCCCCGTCCCCCCTCTGCTCTCCCGAGGTTCCCCCCATGACCCACCTGAACATCCGCTCCGCGTTCCCGTACGAGACGACGCGCGAGGACATCCGCGTACCCCTCGCCGACGGGACCAAGCTCTACGCGCGCGTGTGGCGCCCGGTCACCGACGAGCCCGTCCCCGTGCTCCTCGAATACCTCCCCTACCGGCTCAGCGACTGGACCGCGCCGCGCGACTTCCAGCGCCACCCCTGGTACGCGGGCCACGGCTACGCCTCCGTGCGCGTCGACGTGCGCGGGCACGGCAACAGCGAGGGCCTGCCCACCGACGAGTACTCCGCGCAGGAACTCGCCGACGGCGTCGAGGTGGTGAACTGGCTCGCCGCCCAGCCGTGGTCGACCGGCAGGGTCGGCATGTTCGGCATCTCCTGGGGCGGCTTCAACTCCCTCCAGATCGCGGCACTGGCCCCCGAGCCGCTCAAGGCGATCGTCACGGTCTGCTCCGCGGACGACCGCTATGACAACGACGTGCACTACATGGGTGGTTCCGTCCTGGCGGTGGACATGCACGCGTGGGCGGCGACGATGCTGGCCTTCGTCTCACGCCCGCCGGACCCGTACTACGTGGGCGACGCCTGGCGCGACATGTGGCTGACGCGCCTGGAGGCCGTGGAACCCCTCATCCACACCTGGCTGGACCACCAGACCCGCGACGACTACTGGCGCCACGGCAGCGTCTGCGAGGACTACTCCGCCATCGGCGCCGCCGTGCTCGCCGTCGGCGGCTGGCACGACCCCTACCGTGACACGGTCCTGCGGCTCGTCGAGCACCTCCCCGACGACCGGGTGCGCGGGCTCATCGGCCCCTGGTCGCACCAGTACCCCGACCGCGGCCTGCCGCCGGGCCCGGCGATCGGCTTCCTCCAGGAGACCCTGCGCTGGTGGGACCACCACCTCAAGGGCGTGGACACCGGCGTCATGGCCGAGCCGAAGCTGCGCTCCTGGATCAGCGAGTCCCACCCGCCCGCGACCGTCTACCCGGAGCTGGCGGGCGGCTGGGCGGGCGACCCCGCGTGGCCCTCCCCGAACGTCACCCGCACCGCGTACGCGCTCCAGGGCGCCCCGCAGATCGTCCGCTCCCCGCAGCGGACGGGCCTGGACGCGGGACGCTTCTTCCCCTTCGGCAATGACGCGGACCTGCCACCCGACCAGCGGGACGAGGACGCGAAGTCGGCGTGCTTCGAATTCGAGGTGGACTCCGAGGTACGGGTGCTCGGGCGCCCCGGGGTGACGCTGCGGCTGCGGATGGACGTGCCGTCGGGACAGGCCGTCGCCCGCCTCTGCGACGTCGCGCCCGACGGCTCGTCCACACTGGTCACCCGGGGCGTGCTGAACCTCTCCGCCCGCCATGGCAGGGACCGCGCGGAGCCATGGCGGCCCGGCGCGACCGAGGACGTGACCTTCGAGCTCAACGGCATCGGGCACACCTTCCCGCCCGGCCACCGCATCCGCCTCGCGGTCTCCTCCGCGTACTGGCCGTGGATCTGGCCGCAGCCCGACTCGGCGGCGGGCTTCACGCTCGACCCGGCGGGCAGCGCCCTCGAACTCCCCGTGCGCACCGGCGATCTCGACCCGTCGATCACCTTCGAGCCGCCGGAGCAGGCGGAGCCGCTCGGCGTCGTCTCCCCCGCCACGCTCGACGAGGAGCGGCCCGAACGCCTCGTCGTCCGCGATGTCGCCAAGGGCGAGTGGCACCTCTCCGTCGACCCGCGCTACGGCGGCACGCGCGTGTACCCCGACGGCCTGGAATTCACCGAGGACGCGCTGGAGTCCTACACGATCAACGAGTCCGACCCCCTCACCGCCCGCACCCGCTCGGACTGGACGATCCGCCTGCACCGCCCGGAACTCGGCTGGGACGTCACGATCGAGACGCACTCGGAGATCCGGTGCACCGCGAAGGACTTCCTGACCTGGAACGAGGTGATCTGCCGGGCGGGCACGGAGGTCGCCTTCCACCGGACCTGGGA
>NZ_JASKYR010000462.1:0-7416 GCF_041028215.1 Streptomyces flavofungini | reverse complement strand
GTGCTGGAGGGGGGGATTTGGTGCTGGAGGATGGGCGGGTCGGGTTACGGAAGAGCGGTGGCCTGAGGCGCCGTCGTCCGCACCCGGGCGAGCAGGTCCCGCAGTGCGGCGGAGACGGCGTCCGGGTGCCGGTGGGGCAGCAGATGCCCCGCCCCGGCCACCTCGCSMWSKYCGGYGCCSKGCRSGGCRCCGRMSWKSGCGMGGTGGAAGTCCGGCGGGCACAGCGCGTCGTGCTKYCCGTRCMGCACGACGGCCGGGCACGCGGCGGAGCGCAGGGCGCCGACCGCGTCGGTACGGGTCGCCTGCGCGGCGAGCTGGGCGCGCGCGTCGGCCGGTCCGACCGAGTGGGCCATGCGCCGGTAGCACTCGGCCGCCTCCTGTGCGGGCTCCGGCGTGGCGAACATGCCGGGCAGCGTCTGCTCGACGACGTCGGCGAACCGGCCGTCGGCGATGGCGGCGTCCATCGCGCGCCACGCGGCGTACTGCCCGGCGCGCGGCGCGCCCGCGTTCGTCGACATCACGCAGAGCCCGGCGACGCGCTCGGGCGCCCGGCGCAGTGCCTCGAAGGCGACGATGGCGCCGAGACTGAGCCCCACGGCGACGAACGGTCCGGGTACGGCGGACAGCAGGTCGTCGGCCATGGCCCCGATGTCCGGCTTCGTCAGCTCCAGGTGATGCACGGGGTGGCCTCGGGGGAAGGCCACCTCCGACCAGAGGCTGTCGTCGCACAGCATGCCGGGGAGGGTGACCAGCGGAAGCGGGTCCGGCGCCGCGCGGCAGGGCACGGCGCTCACCAGGGGCGCGCGGAGCGGGGGAGGAGTGCGTAGGGCGCGCGGTAGCCGTTGTGGTCGATGCCGACGCCCGCGTCGGCCGCGGCCTTGGCGACCTCGTCGTCCCACTCCAGGCGCACCCGGCCGTCACCGGAGTTGACGACGAGGAGCAGGCCCCGCGCGTCGCCGACGTTGCGCAGGGTGCGCCAGGCGTCCTGCGGCACGGAAAGCATGTCGCGCGGTCCGAGCCGTACCGTGACGGGGTCGGTGCGGTTGAGGGTGATCTCCCAGGTGCCGTCCTTGACGATCAGCGTCTGCGTCTCGTGCTGCCGGTGGAGGGAGACACCCTGGCCGGGTTCGGCACGCAGCCAGGCGAGGTTGTGCCCGTGCGGGTTGAAGACGCGCGGCTCCTGGTGCGGGTCCTCGGTCATGCCGTAGCCGATGACACAGCTCAGCTCGGCCCCCGCGCCCGGCAGGGTGCTGTCGAGGAAGGGCCGGTCGGACCAGATGAGTTCGTCCGCCGCCGCGACCCGCCGCTTCATCTCCTCGGCGCTGTAGTGCCGCAGCCGGTCGATGTCCTCCTGCGCCATCGGCTTGGTCAGCTCGGCGTCGGCGGGCAGTTCGTCACCGGCGACGGTGTCGATGAGCTTGTTGTCGGCACTGAGATAGAGGCCGTGGCCCTCGGCCTCGCGCAGGACCGAGGGGCCCCAGATGATGCCGCCGGTGTGGTCCATGCCGAGCACGGTGAACATCCAGCCGTCATCGGGGCCGGTGTTGGTGAACCCGCGGAAGATCCAGGTGGGGACGGAGGCGATGTCACCCGCCTTGAGCAGGTATTCGCCCTCGGTCCCCGCGGCGCCCCAGCGCAGCAGGTACTCGCCCTCGGTGCAGACGAACACCTCGGCGGTGTAGTGCAGGTGGAGGTTGTTGGTGATGCCGTGCGGCATGGCGGCGGCACCGATGTTGTAGCCGTGCGGCAGCCGGAGGTTGACGTGCTGACCCGCGGCCTGGGAGACCCCGGGCCCGATCATCGCGTAGTTCTCCTTCCGGTCCGAGCCCGGCGTGCGGCAGTCGATGAAGGCCTGGTTGCAGGAGACGAAGTCGCTGCGGCGGACGGTGCGGCGCCCCAGTTCGGCGGTGGTCACGACGGCATCGGGCATGACTGCTCCCTCGCGAGAAGCGGTGGAAGCGCTCCTCGGCTTGCTTGGAATACGTATGCATTGCCATGACAGGTGTTCTGCCCGGCGATGTCAAGGGGGTTGGCAGGGTCGACTTCGGTGCCACGTTGTCCCGCGTGCGACTTGACAAGCGCAGCGCGAGTTGGCCGAAAGCGCCGTTCCGTGGGCGTTCACGCGCGGCAGTACGACATACGTATTTCGTATACTCGTCGCTACGCGCGCCAGGGGGTGGCGCACCGGCGACTGGAAGAGGGCCGATGGCGATCACGAGTCACGACGTGGCGAGGCTGGCGGGCGTCTCGCAGCCCACGGTCTCCCGCGCCCTGCGGGACGATCCCCGGGTGTCGGCGGCGACGCGCGAGAAGGTCAGAAAGGCGGCGCGGGCACTGAACTACGTGCCGAGCGAGGCGGGCCGCGCCCTGTCGACCCGGGCCACCCGGCGCATCGGGGTGATCGTGACCGACCTGACCAACCCCTTCTACCCCCATGTCATCGCGCCCCTGCACGACGAGCTCCAGCGGCTCGGGTACCGCATGATGCTGCTCACCGAGCGCTCCGACGACGCGGTGGCCGAGGAGAAGCTCCTGGACCAGTCGCTCGACGGGGTGGTGCTCGCGACCGCCACCACTGATTCGAGCCTGCCCGCCACGCTCGACCGGCGCGGCATGCCCTACGTCTTCCTCAACCGCGACACCGGGGCGCGCGGCGATTACGCCTCCGTCGTGGACAACGAAGGCGGTGGACGCCTGGCCGCCGAGGTGCTCGTCGAGCTCGGGCACCGGCGCGTCGCGGGCGTCTTCGGCGCGGCCAACACCACGACCGGACGCGAGCGCGAGATGGGCTTCCGCCTCGCGCTCGCCGACGCGGGCATAGGGCTCCCGAAGGACCGCGTGGCGCGCGGCCCCTTCGAGTACGAGACGGGCTACGGCGCGCTGCCCTCGCTGCTCGGCGCGGCGGAGGCGCCCACGGCGGTCTTCTGCGGCAACGACGTGGTCGCCATCGGCGTCCTGAACGCGGCCCTCGCGGCCGGGCTCCGGGTCCCCGACGACCTGACCGTGATCGGCTTCGACGATCTGCCGATGGCGTCCTGGGAGGTGTTCCGCCTGACCACCGTCCGCCACGACCTGCAAGAGCTGTCGCGGCAGGCGGCACGCCTGCTGATCAGGCGGATCAACGGCGAGGCCGACCCGGATGGCGAACGCCTGGTGCTCCCGACCGAGTTCGTGCCCCGGGCCACCCACGCCCGCCTGCACTGATCGCGTCGCGGGGCGCGGGGCGCGCTCAGAGCTGCTCGCGCAGCGCGTCGGGGACGGCGTCGAAGGCCCCGGAGGCGCGGCCGATCCGGTCGATGCGGAGGGTGGCGGTCGCCCCGTGGGCGGCCAGGCCCTCGAACGCCGAGATCCGCTCGACGGCGGGCGCGAGCGCGGCGGTGCCCTCCTGGGCGGCCCGCTGGTACGTGAGCGGCTTGAGGAAGCGGGAGACGGAGAGCCCCGCGTTGTAGCGGGCGGTCTTGCCGGTCGGCAGTACGTGGTTGGTGCCGGCGATGCCCTTGTCGGAGTAGGCGACGGTCGACCAGGGGCCGATGAAGAGCGAGCCGTAGTTGCGCAGGTGCTCCAGGTAGTAGTCGTCGTCCTCGGTCTGGACCTCCAGGTGCTCGGGGCCAAGGACGTCCGCCACGGCGATGGCCTCGTCGCGGTCGCGCACCACGATCACCGAGCCGAAGTCGCGCCAGGCGGGGCCGGCGATGTCCCGGGTGGCGAGGCCCTCCAGCTGCCGCTCGATCTCGGCGGCGACGGCCCGTCCGGTCCTCTCGGAGGTGGTGATCAGGGCGGCGGGTGAGTTCGGCCCGTGTTCGGCCTGGCCGAGCAGGTCGGCGGCGACCCAGGCCGGGTCGGCGCTGTCGTCGGCGATGACGGCGACCTCGGAGGGACCCGCGAGCAGGTCGATGCCGACCCGGCCGAAGAGCTGCCGCTTGGCCTCGGTGACGAAGGCGTTGCCCGCGCCGACCAGCATGTCGACCGGCGCCTCGCCGAGCAGGCCGAACGCCATGGCGCCGAGTGCCTGGACGCCGCCCACGGCGAAGACGCGGTCGGCCCCGGAGAGGTGGGCGCCGTAGAGCACGGCCGGGTGGGCGCCGTGCTCGCCCGACGGGGGAGTGCAGGCGACCACGGTCGGGACACCGGCGGCCTTGGCCACGCCCACGGTCATGAACGCGCTGGCGAGGAGCGGGAAGCGGCCCGCGGGGAGGTAGGCGCCGACGCGTGCGACGGGGACGTAGCGCTGGCCGCCCCGCACGCCGGGGGCGACCTCGATCTCGAAGTCGGTCAGGTGCTCGCGCTGGGCGGTGGCGAAGCGGTGCGTGCGCTCGTGGCCCATCTCCAGGGCGGTGCGGACGTCGGCGGGCAGTGCGTCGCCGGACTTCTTGAGCTCGGTGGCGCCGATCTCAAGATCGCCGGACCAGCCGTCGAGTTCGCGGCCGAAGGCGCGAACCGCGTCCAGGCCCTTGGTCTCGATCTCCTTGAGCATCTGGGAGACCCGCTCGACCACCTCGGGGTCGCGCTGGGCGGGCGGCCCGTCGACGGCCGGCTTCTTCAGCCAGGTGAGGGGCGCGAGGGTCTGCTGTTCGTCGTGCGTGATCTGCATACCCGGGACGGTAGACGCGGCGCTGCCACAGGACTAGAGGGGCGATTCCTGAAGGTGCCACAGGTTTTTCCTGTGACACTGGCGCCTTCTTTTCCCGTCCGGCAGTGGCGCACCGGCCATCGACCGGCCGCCGTGCCGTCACGCCCGCAGGCCGCCGCCGAGTTCCCGGAGAGTGTCCTCGGCGAGCCGGGCGAGTTCGCGCGTGGCGCGGGACAGCGGGCGACCACGCCGTCTGACCAGGGCGATCGTGTCGTACAACGGCTCGGCGAAGGGGGCGGTGCGCAGCCCGGCGGGGAACGAAGGCCCCGAGATCACTGCTCGGCTCGCGATCGTGTCGCCGACCCCGGCCGCCGCCAGCTTCAGCGCGGCTTCCACGTGTTCCAGCTCGATCAGCGGGTCGACGCGGACCCCGGCGAGCTGGGCACGCTCGGCCAGCTGGCGCCGCGTGGGGTCCTTCCAGCCGTAGTGCGCGTCGTACAGGACCAGGGGTGCGCGCGCGAACGTCTCGATGCTCACCGGGGCGCTGGTGCGCTCGGCGCTCGCGCTGACGTAGAACACCTCGTCCCGCAGGAGGGGCGTGACGGCGAGTTCGTCGTCGTCGATCGGCAGCACGACGAGGCCCGCCTCGATGCGCCCCTGCGCGACGGCGAGCGCGGTCTCGGCGGAGTTCTGGCCCACCAGGCGGACGCGGACGGCCGGATAGCGCGCGTGGAACATCCGCACCAGATCGGCGAGCAGGTAGTAGTCCGCGTTGCGCAGCACGCCGAACGTGGCCGTGCCGCCGCCGAGCGACCCGAGGGAGCGCACGGCCCGGGTCCCGCTGTCCGCCGCCGCCACCGATTCCTGCGCGTACGGGAGCAGCTCCGCACCGGCCGCGGTGAGCGTGAGGGTGCGGCTGCCGCGCAGGAACAGCTCCGCGTCCAGCTCCGTCTCCAGGCGCCGGACCAGCTCGGAGGCGGACGCCTGGGCGATGTCCATGGCCTGGGCGGCGGCGGTGAAGGACCCCAGGCGCTCGGCCTCGACGAAGGCCCTGAGCTGATTGAGCGTCATACCGGACCCCGGCGCTCGACGCGGTTCACGGTCCGGTGCTGCGGTGGTTCGTCGGGCATGGCCGCAGCGTATCGGCACCCCGCCGCCACAGAACGCGCACCGCCGGGCACCGGCCGCTGCACCGGCGTCGCCGCGCGGGCCCCGGTCCTTGCCACCCGCCCCGGCCCCCGTACATGCTCGGAATCCGCCGCGACGAGGGAGCGCCCGGCACGAGGAGGAACGGTCGATGGAGTACCCGGATCTGTCCGCGCTGCCCCCGGAGCTGCGGGACGCCGTGGCCGCCCACGGTTCGCTCAACGTCTACCGGATGCTGATGCACTCACCGTCCCTCGCGCCGGGCATGCTGGCACTCGGGGACGCCGTCCTCCAGCGGAACGCGCTGCCCGCCGCCCTGCGTGAACTGGCCATCCTGCGGGTCGGCCACGTCTGCGCTGGCGCCTACGCGGTGCACCACCACGAGAGCGCCGCGCGCGGCCTCGGCCTCGGGGAGGCGGCGCTGGCCGCCGCGAGGACCGGTGAGGCCGAAGAGCTCCCGGGGCCGGAGGCGGCCGTGCTCGTGGCCACGGACCGGCTGCTGACCCGGCACACCCTCGACGGACCGGCGCGGGAGGAACTCCTGGCCGTCCTGACCGTGCACGAACTCGCCGACCTCGTCATCACCGTGGGCTTCTACCAGCTCGTCTGCGGCTTCCTCAACACCTTCGGGGTGACAACGGAGGGAGAGGTGGAGGGCGAGGCTGCGGCCGGGGACTGAGGGCCGTCGCCCCCGCGTCCCGCTCCCCGTGGCCTCGGGCCGAGCCTGCGGTCGAGTGCGGCGCCGACCTCGGGGCAGTTGTCGCGGATGACGTCGAGGAAGGCGTCGAGCACCGGGGAGCGGTCCAGGGCGGTGAAGGACAGGACCAGGTCCGGCAGCGGCGTGCGCGGGGTCACCTCGCAGAACCACGTGCCACGGCGCGGTGCCGCCAGCATGCGGGTCGGCCCGAGGCCCACGCCCACACCGCAGGCGGCCAGGCCGATGATCGTGTGGACGTCCCGCGCGACGGTCGCGCCCACCAGGGCCGGGGAGTCCGCACCGAGCAGCGCGTGCAGTCCGGCGACGACGGCGGGCTCGTCCTCGCCGGGCGCCACGATCAGCGGCTGCCGCAGCAGTTGCGCGGCGCTGACGCTCCGCTGGCCCGCGTAGGGATGCGTGCTGCTCACCACCGCGATCAGGTGGTCCCGGCCGATCGGCACCGAGACCAGACGCTCGGCGCCCGCACCGCGCGGCCTGCCGAGAGTGATCGCCGCATCGAGCTCGCCCGCGACGAGGGCGGCCGTGCTGCGGCTGGTCGCCATCTCGTGGAGTTCGAGGCGTACGTCGGGCCGTTCGCGGCCGAAGCGGCCGAGGACGTCCGGCAGCGGTTCGAGCAGGGCCGACGCGATGAACCCCAGGCGCAGCCGTCCCGTCTCGCCGCGCGCGGCCCGGGAGGCGTCCACCGCCGCCGCCGTGATCTCGTCGAGCGCCCTGCGCGCCCGGGAGAGGAAGGCGTCGCCCGCGGCGGTGGGAAAGACGCCCCGCCGGGTGCGGTCGAACAGCCGGGTGCCCACGTCCCGTTCGAGGTCGGCGATCTGCTTGGACAGCGGAGGCTGGGCGATCCCCAGGGCGGCGGCGGCCCGGCCGAAGTGCGCGTGCTCGGCCAGCGCCAGGGCATACCGCAGATGCCGCGCCTCCATACCGACCTCCGGCCATACCTGAGGGATATCGCCGACCAGCCTGCCAGATCTCACACTGGATG
>NZ_JASKYR010000461.1:0-5982 GCF_041028215.1 Streptomyces flavofungini | reverse complement strand
GGTCATGCCGATGAAGTTGGGCCGGTCGGCGAGGGCCGCGGCGAGCGTCCGCAGATACGCGGCCTGCCCGGCCACCACGTCGGGGTCGGTGAAGATGTTCCGCCGGTGCCAGGTCTGCGTCCACGCGGGCAGGAAGTCGAAGCTGGACAGGTGGCCCTGGAGGCCGTCCACGTTGACGTCGAGGCCGCGCTCGGCCGCGGCGTCGGCGAGCCGGACGAGCTGCTCGACCGCGCGCGGCCGGATCAGGGTGCGGTTGGGCTGGAAGTACGGCCAGATCGGGAAGACCCGGATGTGGTCGAGGCCGAGGGCGGCCACCGCGTCGAGGTCGGTGCGCACGGCGTCGATGTCGAAGTCGAGCCAGTGGTGGAACCACCCCTGCGAGGGGGTGTAGTTGACGCCGAAACGCGGTGTGCGCGTCTTGGGGGGCGATACGGGAGGCAATGCTGATCCTGGTTCTAGGGGGAGGCGTGTGGGGGGGGTTCAGCCCTTGACCGCGCCCTCGCCGACCCCGCGGAAGAAGTACCGCTGGAGGCAGGCGAAGAGGACGATCAGCGGCAGCACGGCGATGACCGTGCCCGCGGCGACGAGGCGCTCGTCGTTGGCGAAGGTGCCGTGCAGGTAGTTCAGGCCGATGGTGAGGGTGAACCGCTCCGGGTCGCTGAGCACGATCAGGGGCCACAGGAAGTCGTCCCAGGCGCCCATGAAGGCGAAGATGGCGACGACGGCGAGGGTGCCCTTGACGGCGGGCAGCGCGATCCTCAGGAACCGCTGCCAGACGTTGGCGCCGTCCACGAAGGCGGCCTCCTCGATCTCGTAGGGCACGTTGAGGAAGGCGTTGCGCATCAGCAGGACGTTGAGCGCGGAGACACAGCCGGGCAGCAGCACCCCGATGAGGGTGTTGTTCAGGCCGAGCTCACGCATGGTGGTGAACTGGGCGATGATGATGCCCTCCACCGGCACCAGCATGGCCAGGATGAAGACGACGGTGGCCGCCTTGCGGCCCCGGTAGCGCAGGCGCGCCAGGGCGTACCCGGCGAGGGTGGCGCCGACGCAGTTGGTGACGACGTTGGCGGCGGCCACCTTCAGGGAGTTGAGCGCGTAGTCCCAGACGGGGATGGTGTCGGCGACCCGCTCGTAGTTGTGCAGGGTCGGGTCCGAGGGCAGGAACTTCGGCGGCGAACTGAAGATGTCCTCGTGCGGGCCCTTCAGGGAAGTGGAGAGCTGCCACAGGAAGGGGCCGATCATCAGCGCGAGGACGGCGAGCAGCAGTCCGTAGCGCAGGACGACCTCCCACAGGGGCATCCGGCGGCCGTTCTCGTCCGTGAGCCGTCTGCGGCGCGGCTTCGGCCCGGGGCGCGGGCCGCCCTCGACGGCCGTCGCGGGGATCTTCTCCGCGGTGCTCACGCGTCCTCCTTACGGTCCGCCCGCAGCACGAGCAGCATCAGCGCGACGGTGACGACGAAGACGACGACCGAGATGGCCGAGGCGTAGCCGACCCGTCCGGTCAGGCCGGTGCCGACGCGCTGCACCAGCATCACCAGGGTGGTGTCCTCACCCGCGGGGCCGCCGGTGGGCCCCGCCATCAGATACACCTCGGAGAAGACCTTGAAGGCGGCTACCGAGGAGAGCGCGCCCACCAGGACCATGGTGGAGCGCACGGCGGGCACGGTGACGGAGAGGAAGCGGCGGACCGCGCCCGCCCCGTCGACGGCCGCCGCCTCGTGCAGCTCGCGCGGCACGTTGGAGAGCGCCGCCAAGTAAATGATCATGTAGTAGCCGAGGCCCTTCCAGACCGTGACGGCCATGGCGCTGAACAGCAGCAGCCACTGGTCGCTGAGGAAGCCGACCTTGCCGACGCCCACCGCCTCAAGGACCGCGTTGACCAGGCCGCGCTCGTCCAGCATCCACACCCAGATCAGGCCGACGACGACGATCGAGGCGACCACCGGGGTGTAGAAGGCCGACCGGAAGAAGGTGATGCCGGGGATGTGCTTCTGGACGAGCATGGCGAGCAGCAGGGGCAGCAGCACCAGCGCGGGGACGACCACGAGGACGTACAGCGTGCTGTTGCGCAGCCCGATCCAGAACATGTCGTCGTGCAGCAGCTCGCGGAAGTTGGCGAGGCCGACGTACTCGCCGGGGATCAGCGTCCGCTTGTCCGTGGTGGAGTTGATGAGCGTGCTGATGAACGGATAGAGGATGAAGACGGCGACAATGGCGAGCCCGGGAGCGGCGAACAGCCAGGGGCTGGTGGGCAGTTGTCGCCGGATCTTGGCGGGCCCGCGGGGCGCGGGCCGACCGCCGCGCGCGGCGGCGACGCGGCTCGCGTCCGGGGTGGTGGCGGTGCTTGTCTTCATTGCTGTCGTTTCCTGGTCGTGGCTCGGCACCGTGTGGGTGCTCAGCTCTGCTGAAGCAGCCGGTCGCAGTTCTTGACAGCGTTGTCAAGTGCTTCCTTGGGGCTCTCCTTGCCCTGGAGGGCCTTGGCGACGGAGTTGCGCAGCTCGACCTTCATCTGCTCGCTGAACAGGACGGGCGTGTAGTTCACCGCCGTCTTGACGGACTTGGCGGCGGCCACGCGCACCCGGGTCTCCTCCTTGCCGTCCTGCTCGGTGAAGTACGGGTCGTCCAGGGAACCCTTGGTGCTGGGGAAGATCGCGACCTGCTTGGCGAACTCCATCTGGTGCTTGGCGTCGGTGACGAAGTGCGCGAAGGCGACGGCGGCGGGCGTCTGCTTGGTGCGGGCGTTCACCATCACCCCCATCACGTACATGTTGTCCTTGCCGGTGCTGCTGATCTGCGGGGTGATGCCGATGTTCTTGTACAGCTTCGGCGCGTCCTTCTTGAACTTCTCCAGGTCGAGCGCGCTGCCGGGGTTCATCGCCACGGCCTCGGTGAGGAACTTCTTGCCGGTCGACTCGGGGGTGGCGGTCAGCGCCTGGCCGTCGAGCGCCTTGGCCTCGTACAGCTTCTTGTACTTGGTGAGCAGCTCGACGCCCTTGGCGTCGTTGAAGGCGAAGCCGGTGCCTTCCTTGTTCATCAGCGGGACGCCGTAGCGCCCGAAGTCCTCGATGGTGGGGACGTTGGCGAGCGTGGCGACCTTGCCGTCGCTCTTCTTCGCGAGCTGGAGCGCCTGCTCGAAGAGCTGGTCGTAGGTCTTCGGGGGCTTGTTCTCGTCAAGCCCGGCGTCCTTGAAGAGGCGCTTGTTGTAGAACAGCGGCCCGGTGTTCAGATACCAGGGGAAGGCGTACGTGCCCTCGGTGCCCGGTATCTGGTGGCTCTTCCAGGCGCCGGGGAGGTACTCCTTCTCGTACGTGCCCGCGGCCTTGTCGAGGTCGAGCGCGAGACCCGCCTTGGCCAGCGGGGCGACGAGGTCGGGCGAGACGTTCACGACGTCGGGCAGCGTGCCCGCGGCGGCGTCGGCGCTGATCTTGTCGGCGTAGCCCTCGCCGGGCTGGTCGACCCACTTCACCTCGGTGCCGGGGTACTTCTTCTCGAACGCGTCGACCACGCCCTCGAAGTAGTCCTTGAAGTTGGCCTTGAGGTTCCAGGTCTGGAAGGTGATCTTGCCTTCGATCTTCCCCGACGCGTCGGTGGAACTGCCGCCGTCGCCGCCGTCGCCACAGGCGCTCAGCGGCAGCAGGACAGCGAGGACGGCGCCCGCGGCGACCGCTCTGCGGGGGGTACGGGAGATACGCACGGTGAAACGGCTCCTTTGCTCGGCCCAGCGTGAGACGGCGGTGACCGCCGCCGGCAGAGCCGGGCAATCCACGCCGAGGCTGACCCTGCATCGCCCGGTGGCGCAAAGTCAATGGATTCGGGACAGAAAAATTCCACTTCTCCGCCTCCTTCCATCAACTGAGCAGGTCAGACGCGTGTGTTGAAAGCCTTGCGGCAATCGACTAATGCGCTTTAGAGTCACAGCGCTCAAGCGCATTAGTGCGTGGGCGTCAGGAAAGGGGCAACGGGTGCGAGGCAAGCGGTCACCGGCGCGCAGGCCGACCATGAAGGACATCGCGCGCCGCGCGGGGGTGTCCGAGAGCGCCGTCTCCTTCGCGCTCAACGACCGGCCCGGCGTCTCCGACGTCACCAGGGACCGGGTCCGCAGGGTCGCCGAGCAGCTCGGCTGGCGGCCGAGCACCGCCGCCCGCGCGCTGTCGGGCGAGGGCTCGGCGACCGTGGGCCTCGTGGTGGCGCGCCCCGCGGCGACGCTGGGCGTCGACTCCTTCTTCCTCCAGCTCATCTCGGGCATCCAGGAGGTCCTCGCCGAGCGGCACTTGGGGCTGCTGTTCCAGGTGGTGGAGGACGTCGACGCCGAGTGCGCGGTCTACCGCCGCTGGTGGGCCGAGCACCGGGTGGACGGCGTCCTGGTGGTCGATCCGCGCACCGACGACCCCCGTCCCGCGCTCCTCGACGAGCTGGGGCTGCCCGCGGTGGTCACCGGCGGCGTGCCCGAACCGGACGCGGAACACCCCTCCCTGTCCACCGTGTGGGCCGACGACGCGGGCGCGATGGCGTCGGTCGTGGGCCATCTGCACGCGCTCGGACACCGGCGGATCGTGCACATCGCGGGCCTGGAAGGCCTCGCGCACACCGAGCGCCGCATCCGCACCCTGCGTGCCGAGGCGGAGAGCCGGGGCCTGCCCGGGGTGCGCTCGGTGACCACCGACTACTCCGACGCGGAGGGCGACGCCGTGACCCGGCGGGTCCTGGAATCCGCCGAGCCGCCGACCGCGCTCGTCTACGACAACGACGTCATGGCGGTGGCCGGAGTCGCCGCCGCGACCTCGCTCGGCTACGGCGTCCCGGCCGATGTGTCGGTGGTGGCCTGGGAGGACTCCGCGCTCTGCCGCATGGTGCACCCCTGGCTCACCGCGCTCTCCAGGGACACGGTGTCCTTCGGCCGCACCGCCGCCCGCGAACTGCTCGCCCTCCTGGACGACGGGCCCGCCTCGACGGTGCAGGTGCCGCTGCCGCGGCTCATCGAGCGGGAGAGCACGGGCCCCGCACGGACCTGACGCGGCCCGTGCGGGTGAGCCCGGCTATCCGGCCTGCTCCCCCGCCCCCGCGGGCGGTCCGGGCGGCCACGGCAGCTTGGCGAGGACCGGCAGCAGCGACTCCTCCTCGAAGTCGAGGTGCCGGGTCAGCTCCCGCGACATCCGCGCGAGGTCGGCGCGGAACACCTCGGGGTCGGCGCCGCCGATGTCCTTGAGGAGCGCGGCCAGCTCGCCCTGGATGCGGGCGATCACCCGGTGCTCGTCGGCGAGCCGGTCGAAGGTCTCGCGCAGTTCGGGGTGGTGACCGGCCATCACCGGGAACAGATGGGTGTCCTCGCTGGTGTGGTGGAAGGTGAGCGCGTCGCAGAAGGCCAGGCAGTGCTGGCGGATCTTGAGTCCGAGGCCGGGCACCGGGGGTGACCCGGCGCCCCGGTGCGCGGCGAGCGCCGCGAAGTAGGCCTCGGTCTCGTCCCGTACGTGCCGCAGCTGGCCGCGCAGCCAGAGGTGCACCTGCGTCATCTTCTCCGCGAAGTTCGCGGCCTCCCCGGGGATGTCCGCCTCGTGGGCGGGCCGCTCCAGGGCGACGACGGGCAGGACGCGGCCGGTGCGCGCCTGGTAGTCGGCGTAGCCGGGCTCGGCGGCCACCACCCGCTCGAAGAGCCGGTCGCGGCGCTCGCCCTCGGCGGGGACGGCGATCGCCTGGAACTCCCCCCTGCCGAGCTCCACGCGTACGGTGGGCCGGGCGAGGACGTTGTGGTACCAGTCGGGATGGCGGGCCGCGCCGAGATTGGACCCGACGACCAGCAACAGCCCGCCGTCGCGGACGAACCCGAGCGGTGTGGTGTGCTCCTTCCCGGACTTCGCGCCGGTGGTGGTCAGCAGCAGCAGCTCGGCCCCCTCGAAGGGCCCGCCGACCTTGCCGCCGTTGGCACGGAACTCCGCGACGACGGACTGGTTGAAGGAGGCGGGCGTAGGTGCGGGGGTGGGG
>NZ_JASKYR010000460.1:0-6218 GCF_041028215.1 Streptomyces flavofungini | reverse complement strand
GGGTCGGGCCCGTGTCCAGGTCCAGGAGCCGGACCGCGCCGCGGCTCACCCGTTCCACCACCGGGCCCGGCAGCCACCCCGCCGCCACCAGCGCCGCCGCGCCCTCGGGAGCCAGGCGGCAGGCCAGGTCACCGGGGGCGGGCCGCGCCGCCGGATCCTTCGCGAGGCAGGACGCCGCGAGGTCGCGGAGGTCACCGGTGAGCGCGCCGAGGTCCGGCTCCTCGTGGACGACCTTGTAGAGCAGCGCGGCCGACGAGTCGCCGGGGAAGGGGGACTCGCCCGTCGCCGCGTAGACGAGGACCGCGCCCAGCGAGAAGACGTCCGCCGCTCCCGTGACGCCCTTGCCGAGGATCTGCTCGGGCGCCATGTAGCCGGGCGAGCCGATGGAGGCGCCCGTGGAGGTCAGTGATGTCGTGCCGTCCGTGGCGCGGGCGATGCCGAAGTCGATCAGGCGCGGCCCGTCGAGGGTGAGCAGTACGTTCGACGGCTTCACGTCACGGTGCACCAGGCCGAGGGCGTGTACGTGCGCGAGCGCCTCGGCAAGGCCCGCGCCGAGTACCCGTACGGAGTGGGCGGGCAGCGGGCCGCTCTCCCGTACCGCCTCGGTGAGCGAGGGGCCGGCCGCGTACCCCGTGGCGACCCATGGCACCGCTGCGTCGGGGTCCGCGTCGAGCACGGGTGCCGTCCAGTCGCCGCCGACCCGGCGCGCAGCGGCCACCTCGCGCCGGAAGCGCGCGCGGAACTCGTCGTCGAGCGCGAAGTGGGGGTGCACGATCTTCACGGCGACCGTCCGGCCGCCCTCGCTGCGGCCGAGGTAGACGCGGCCCATACCGCCCGCACCGAGCCTCCCGAGCAGCCGGTAGGGACCGATCGTGGTGGGCTCGTCGGCTTCGAGCGGACGCATGACGTTGGCCTCCCCCGGACGCGCCTCGGGTCACCCGGCGCGTCGTACCCCTGTGGTCCGCGCGCCCGCCGCCGCGACCGCGCTCGTTACCCCTGCGAATCAGCGTAGTGCGGAACGGGTGCGCCGCGCCGTCCCCGCACCCGGCCGCCGCGTACCCCTCATTAACCGCGGCCCTTTCCGCTCCGCCCTGCCACTCCGCACTGCCACTCCGCCCCGGCACTCCGCCCCGGCACTCCGTCCTGATAAGCGATCAGGCGATCAGCGGTCAGCACCGCAATTCCCGTCGGCGTTCGTTCCTGCTCGTTCATCGGGATGACGTTCGTGCGCAATACGGACGCCGCCAACTATTACGCCCGCCAGCGACCTCGTAGTGATGTCGTAGTGATGTCGCGGGGGTGCGGGATATCGCTCGCCATCGTGTGTGTATTCAACTGACCGGGGCTGAGCCGGGCCGACCGGGCCGGTAATTCCGGCCCGGTCGACGGGGGGGCTCGGCGGGGTCAGGAACCCAGCAGTTCCACGCGCACGTCCGCCGGGAAGCCCGTCGTCGGGCCGACCCTCCGGGCGAACTCCGTGACGCCCTCCAACTGCGCGGGGCCGAAGCGGAAGTCGAGCGTCGTGAAGTACCGCTCGAGGACGTCCGCGTCGAAGGACTCCCAGCGGGCGGCCTGCTCGGCGACCTTCGTGACCTCCTCCAGGGAGAGGTCGCGGGAGGACAGGAAGGCCTGGTGCACCTGGCGCACGACCTCGGGTTCGCGCGCCGCGTAGTCGCGCCGCGCGGCCCAGACCGCGAAGACGAACGGCAGGCCCGTCCACTCCTTCCACATCGCGCCCAGGTCGTAGACGTCCAGGCCGAGGCGCGGTCCGTCGATCAGGTTCGCGCGCAGCGCCGCGTCCCCGATCAGGACGGCGGCGTCCGCCTCCCGCATCATCAGGCCCAGGTCGGGCGGGCACGTGTAGTAGTCGGGCCGCACGCCGTACCGCTCGGCGAGCAGGAGCTGCGCGAGCCGGACCGAGGTGCGCGAGGTCGAGCCGAGCGCGACGCGGGCGCCGTCGAGCCGGTCGAGCGGGACCTGCGAGACGATCACGCACGACATGACGGGGCCGTCGCAGCCGACCGCCAGGTCGGGGAAGGCGACCAGGTCGTCGGCGGCCTTGAGGTACTCGACCAGGGTGACGGGAGCGATGTCGAGCTCGCCGCGCACCAGCTGTTCGCTGAGCTTCTCAGGGGTGTCCTTCGTCAGCTCGAAGTCGAGGAGGGTCCCGGTCCGCGCGAGTCCCCAGTAGAGGGGCATGCAGTTCAGGAACTGGATGTGGCCGACGCGCGGCCGAGGGGTGCGACGGGAGTCGGGCAGTTGTTCGGCGCCTGCCCCCGCAAAGGCGTCCAGGGGAGAATTGTCCACATCGGCGAGGCTAGCCCCACTGCGGTACGGTGCAGGCGCCGGGTCCCTGACGCGTCTCGTCAACCCCACTGGGAGCCCCGTCAAACCTCCGGGTGACGTGATCTTGCCCCCTATTGCATTCCCCTGCCTGCGTGCTAAGCTCGCCGCAAGTTGCAGTTTGGTTTCCCTTGCAGTACAGAGCCTGCGGAGCATGTGACCCGCGGGCTCTCGTCGTTTTCAGACTTATGCAGTTGTTTAAACAATCGCTGGTTCTGGAGCAGGGCAACCCTTTGGCCCAAGGAGGGCTTATGGCTACCGGAACCGTGAAGTGGTTCAACGCTGAAAAGGGCTTTGGCTTCATCGCCCAGGAAGGCGGCGGCCCGGACGTCTTCGTCCACTACTCCGCGATCAACGCGAACGGCTTCCGCTCCCTTGAGGAGAACCAGGCCGTTTCCTTCGACGTGACGCAGGGCCCGAAGGGTCCGCAGGCGGAGAACGTCACCCCGATGTAATCGGACGCCTCACGCGAGTGGGGCGCTTGATTCCTCCGGTGACTTGATCCGGACATGGATGCAGTACCCAAGGAGCCCTGCTCCTCCGCGTCAGCGGGGGAAGCGGGGCTCCTGCCTTTTCCGGCGGCGCCCACGCTTCAGACGTGCTGCATGATCATCACGAAGGTCGTGGCCGGTTCCAGCGCCTCATAGGCGTGCGGCACGTCGCCCCGGTAGGACATGTAGTCGCCGGGGCCCAGCTCCACCGACTCGCCCTGGGGGCCCGCGAGCAGGCGGCCGGTGCTGATGACGAGGTGTTCCACCGTTCCGGGGATGTGCGGGTCGGACGCGCGCGGAGCGCCCGGCTCCATGGCCCCGTGGTAGATGTCGCGCCGCACGCCCGTCGGCCCCGGTGAGAGCAGCGTGCCCGCGTACGAGGAGTTCTCCGCGTGCATGGTCGGACCCTCACCCGCCCGGATCACCGTCACGGCGGGCGCGGGCGACTCCACCAGGACACTGAACGGCACCCCCAGGGCCACGGCGAGCGCCCACAGCGTCTCGATGCCCGGGTTGCCGGTGGCCGCCTCCAGCTGGGACAGCGTGGACTTCGCGATTCCGGCCCGTTTGGCCAGCTCGGAGAGGGAGATCCCGGCCTTCGTCCGCTCCCGGCGCAGGGCCGCCGCGACCCATTCGCGGGGCATACGGGACGGCGGGGCACCGGCCGCGCCGGGGCCGGTTCCGGGTGCGGCGCCTGCTGCGGTGCCTGTCGCGGGGCCGGTTGCGGTGCCGTCGGTCATCGCGTTCGCTCCTGGTGAGGCGTCGTTCGCTGTAGTGGACGAATCGTTCGGCTTGACGAACGCGGTCCACTCCGCCCATTCTACGACGCATGCGTTCGTCACACCGAACAGAAAGCCCGACAGAGCGAACGGACCGGGATGTGTCCCCCGCCCGCTCCGTCCGCGTGTCCGACCTCCCGCCCGGAGTCCTGCGCGACATCGCCCTCGTCTGGCTCGCCGACGCCGTCGTCGGTCTCTCCTTCGGCGCGATCGCCGTCGCGGGCGGGCTGCCCATCTGGGTGCCGGTCCTCATGTCGCTGCTCGTGTACGCGGGCTCCGCCCAGTTCAGCGCGGTCGGCCTGCTCACCGCGGGCGGCGGTCCGGTGGCCGCGGCGGCGACCGGCCTGCTGCTCAACTCCCGCACGGCGGCGTTCAGTCTGGCCCTCGCCGAGGACCTCGGCCGGTCCTGGGCGGCGCGGCTGATCGGCGCCCATCTCATCACCGACGAGACGGCCGCCTTCGTCCTCGCGCAGGAGGGGCGCGGAGCGCGCAAGGCCGCGTTCTGGATATCCGGGCTGGGCCTGTTCGTGGCCTGGAACGTCAGCGTGCTCGCGGGGGCCCTCGCGGGGTCGGCGCTCGGTGACACCGACCGGTTCGGGCTCGACGCGGCGTTCCCCGCGGTGCTGCTCGCCCTGGTGCTGCCCGCGCTGCGGGCCGACAGCGCGGCGCGGCGGGCGTCGGCGGCCGGTGCGGTGATCGCGGTCGTCGCGGCGCCGCTGCTGCCCGCCGGGGTGCCGGTGCTGCTCGCCCTGCTCGGGCTCCTCGCGGCCCGGCGCGGTCCCGGCCGGACGCGCCGCCCCCGCCGCTCCCGTACCGACGCAGCCCGTACCGACGCGTCCCGTACCGAAGTCCCAGGGAGTTCCTCATGAACGCCACGCTCGCCTGTGTCCTCGCGCTCGCCGCGGGCACGTACGTCTTCCGCCTGGCCGGGCCCGTGCTGCACGGGCGCGTGGAGCTGCCCGTCCGCGTCCAGGAGCTGCTGACCGTGGGGGCCACCGTGCTGCTGGTCGCGCTGCTCGCCACGGGTGCGCTGACCGAGGGCCAGGGCTTCGCGGGGTGGGCGCGGCCCATCGGTGTGCTGGTCGGCGGAGTCCTCGCCTGGCGCAGGGCACCGTTCGCCCTGGTCGTGGTGGCCGCGGCGACGGCTACGGCACTGCTGCGGCTCGCCGGGGTCTCCTAGGCACGGCTGGGTCCGGGCTCGTACCGCTGTCCGGTCTCGTACAGCTTCTCCACCGTCTCCGCGTACCGCTCCGTCACGGCTTGTCTGCGGACCTTCAGGCTGGGGGTGAGCAGGCCGTCCGCCACGGTGAAGTCCTCGTCGAGGAGCGCGAAGGCGCGGATGCGGGCGGGGCGCGAGAAGGTGGCGTTGGCGGTGTCGACCGCCTCCTGGACCAGGGCGCGCACCCGCTCGTCGCGGGAGAGCGGCTCGCTCAACCGCACGCCCTCGCGCGCGGCCCAGCCCGCGACCTCCTCCGCGTCCAGCGTGACGAGGGCGACGGGGTACGGCCGCCGGTCGCCCACCAGTACGGCCCGGGAGACGAAACGTGAGTTCTGGACGGCCAGTTCGACCAGCGACGGCGTGAGGTTCTTGCCGCCCGAGGTGATGATGAGGTCCTTCTTCCGGCCGGTGATGGTGAGGTAGCCGTCCTCGTCGAGCGACCCGAGGTCGCCGGTGTGCAGCCAGCCCTCGGCGTCCAGAACGTCGCGGGTGGCTCCGGGGTCGTTGTGGTACCCGTCGAAGACCATGGCTCCACGGGCCAGGACCTCGCCGTCCCCGGCGACGCGGATCTCCACGCCGTCCACCGGGCGGCCGACGGTGCCCGGACGGACGGCGCCGGGGTGGTTGAGGGTGAGGACCCCGGCGGATTCCGTCATCCCGTAGCCCTCGTAGACCGGGACGCCGCAGGCCCGCAGGAAGTCGATGGTGTCCGGGGCGATGGGCGCGCCGCCCGTGATCGCGCAGCGGACGCGTCCGCCGAGCGCCTGCCGGACGAGCCCGTAGAGGGCCTTGTCGGCGGCTTCGCAGGCGTCCCGCAGCTCGGGCGGGAGCGCTCCGTCGGCGGCGAGCACACCGATGCGCACCGCCTCCTCGAACCGCTCGCGCCCGCCTTCCCGGCCCTCGGCGAGGGACAGCACGAACGACCGCACCTTCTCGAAGAGCCGCGGCACGGACGGCAGATGCGTCGGCCGCGCCTCGGCCAGTTCGGCCACGACGTCCTCGACCCGGCCCCCGAAGAACGTGAGCGCACCGCCCTCGATGAGCGTCGTGAACTCGATGAGCTGGGCCAGCAGATGGGCGAGGGGGAGATAGAGGTACGTGGAGTCGCCGGGGCCCCCGTCGACGAGCGGCACGGAGGCACGCTGCACGGCGAGCAGGTTCCCGTGCGTGAGCCGACAGCCCTTGGGGAGGCCGGTGGTGCCGGAGGTGTAGATGATCGTGGCGAGATCGGCGGGCCCSACCTCCCCGGCACGGGCCAGCAGCCCCCCCCCCCCCCCCCCCCCCCCCCCCCCCCCCCCCCCCCCCCCCCCCCCCCCCCCCCCCCCCCCCCCCCCCCCCCCCCCCCCCCGGAGTCGCCGGGGCCCCCGTCGACGAGCGGCACGGAGG
>NZ_JASKYR010000046.1:0-20769 GCF_041028215.1 Streptomyces flavofungini | reverse complement strand
CCCCAGGGCTACGGCTACCCGACGCAGCCGGCCCAGCCCCAGTACCCGCAGCAGGGCTACCAGCAGCAGTACCAGCAGGGCTACCAGCAGCCGCCGACGATGCCGATGCAGCCGCAGCCCGGCGGCTCCGGTTCCGGGGGCGGCGGCAAGAAGTTCAGCGGCCAGATGGCGATCATCGTCGCGGCGGTCGTCGCGATCGCGCTGATCGTCGGCGGCGGCGTCTGGTACGCCTCGTCCAAGGACGACGACTCCAAGAACACCGCCCAGGGCGCGGACGGCAAGGGCGGCGCCACCCCGCCCGGCCAGGGCCCGGCCAAGGAGAAGGCCCCGTCCGACCCCTCGGCGAAGGTGCTCATGCAGCTCCCGCAGCCCGAGATCCCCAAGGACCAGATCTGGACCGCCACGGGTTCGGTGCTGACCGACGACGTCTACGCCAAGGCCGGGGTCAACGAGCTGAACGGCTACGACCCCGAGACCGGCAAGGAGAAGTGGTCGGTCCCGCTGCCCGGCATGACGTGCGCGATGTCGCGCGAGGTCACCGAGGACGGCATCGCTGCGGTCGTCACCGAGGAGGCGAAGCGGGGCAAGAAGGGCGACTACGAGCCCTGCTCCAAGGTCTCCGCGATCGACCTGAAGTCCGGCAAGAAGCTCTGGACCGAGGGCGTCGAGACCAACGGCGTGCAGGCCACGTTCAAGGAAGTCACCATCTCCGGCACCACCATCGCCGCCGGTGCGGGCACCTCCAGCGGCGGCGCCGCCTGGGACGTGACCGGCAAGCAGCTGTGGAAGCCGAAGGTCGGCAAGTGCCAGGACGACGGCTACGCGGGCGGCGACCAGCTCGTGGCCGTGCGCAAGTGCGGCAGCTTCGGCGACTACAAGCTGAAGGTCCAGCTCATCGACCCCAAGACCGGCAACGAGAAGTGGACGTACCCGGTCGCCGAGGGCGTCGACAACGTCAAGATCATTTCGACGAACCCGGTCGTCTTCGGCCAGGACACCAGCGAGATCACCGCGAGCGGTGCCACCGACGTCTTCGCCATCGGCAGCAACGGCAAGCTCCGCTCCAAGATCGCCCTTGAGGACGGCAAGTACGACCACGACTGCGGCGTCAACATGATCAACGACTGCCACGCCATCGCGGTCGGCAACGACCGGCTCTACGTGCCGACCCGTCAGCACGACGGCAGCGGCGAGAGCTACAACCGGACCAACGAGATCGTCTCCTTCTCGCTGGCCACCGGCAAGCCGACCAGCGACCGCGCCGTCGCCGGTGACAACGGCGAGATCTTCCCCATCCGCATGGACGGCCCGAACGTCCTCGCGTACAAGGCCCACGGCTACCAGCAGGGCGCCCAGGTCGTCTCGCTCGACGGCAAGACGATGAAGGAGACCAAGCTCCTGGTCACCCCCTCCTCGGAGGCGGTCACCGACGCGATCAGCGGCATGGTCCCGAAGTCCAACGAGCTCCTCTACGCCGACGGCCACCTGTTCCTCGGCAAGAAGCTCCTGAGCAAGCCCCTGGACAAGGACGACAAGGAGTACGTGGCGCTCGGCTTCGCCGCGGAGTAGATACCCGGTCCGTACCCGCCGACGGCCGCTCCCCCCCCGCACCACGGGGGAGCGGCCGTCGGCGTTCCCGTACCACCTCGCGCCCCCGATCGCCCCTGCATGGCAGGGATTCAGGCATTCCGGGCCGCTTCTGGCGGGTAGGGGGCGCGCAACGTCGAACAAGCGTGTAGCTTCCGGGGAACGAAGGGCCGGGGGGCCCACGATCCACGGGAAGCAGCAGATCAACACGGCTCGGGGATCAGGGCATCAGTGGGGGAAATGGGGGGTTGTCATGGGTGTGCGGCTCATGGTGGTCGACGATCACCGACTGCTCGCCGAGGCACTCGCCTCGGCGCTGAAGCTGCGCGGGCACCGGGTGCTCGCCGCGGCGGCGCCCGCCGCGGGAGCGGCCGACCTGGTGATCAGCCGTGCTCCGGAGGTCTGCCTCCTCGGCACGGCGACACCCGCTGAACCGGGCATGTTCGACCCGGTGGTGCGGATCAAGCGGGAGCGTCCGCAGGTGGCGGTCGTGGTGCTCGGTCCGGTGCCGAGCCCCCGCGGCATCGCGGCGGCGTTCGCCTCGGGGGCCTCCGGATACGTACGGCACGACGAGCGCATCGAAGGAGTGGAGCGCGCCATCATGAAGGCGCGCGCCGGAGAGGCCGCCGTCGCGCCCCAGTTGCTCCAGGGCGCCTTCAGTGAACTGCTCAACCCGGTGGCGCAGCCCGACGACGAGGGGCAGCGGCTCCTTCAGATGCTGACGCCCCGCGAGGTGGAGGTGCTGGTCAGGGTCGCGGACGGCGAGGACACCCGGCTCATCGCGGCCGGGATGGGGATAGCGCCGAGCACGGCGCGCACGCATGTGCAGCGGGTCCTGATGAAGCTCGGCGTCGGTTCACGCCTGGAGGCCGCCGCGCTCGCCGCGCGCACCGGTCTCCTCGACCGCGCCGAGCGCCCGGCGTCGTCGTACGCGGACCGGGGCGCGGCCAACGGCGCGGACCTGCCGACGGGGCCCGAGTCACCGCGGTGAACCCGGGCCCCGCCAGGCGCGAGCGGCCCTGCGTCGGCCGTGCCCACGCCGTGTGATCAGTCGCCCGCGGGCTCCTCGGCCGGGGGCGCGACGGTCGGGCGCAGCCATAGCCAGCCCAGGAAGAACAGGCCGAGGGCGAGCATCCCGAGGCCGGTCCAGAGGTTGATGTTGATGTCCTCGGCCTTCTTCAGGTCGGCGTCGGACGCGGTGATCCCGGCGATCGTCACGATGACGCCGTAGACGACGAACAGGCCGCCGATGATGCGCCGGATGTCGAAGAGACGGGCGGCTGTCGCGGATTTGCGCTCCAGCTCGGAGACTTCGTTGTGCAGGTCGGACATGGTCTTCGGACCTCCGATCGGGGCTAGAAGGAGTACGGCACGTAGCAGGCGGCGGCGAGCACGATGGCGCCCCAGCCGAGCAGGGCCGGCTTGCGGTACCAGGCGTCGTCGCCCTCTTCCACGCCCTCGTCCTCAAGGCCGGGCGAGGCGGTGCCGTAGACCAGACCGGCGAGTTCGGCCTCCGGCTTGGGCGCGGTGAAGAGCGTGACGACGACCATGACGACGGCACCGGCGACGAAGCCGACGATCGCCGAGACGAAGTTGGCGCCCTGGTCGCTGGGGATGTCGATGACGCCCTGCTTGTAGATCCAGAAGTAGTTGACCATCGCGGCGCCGGTGCCCGCGACCAGGCCCCACACACCGGACTTCATCGAGGCGCGCTTCCAGAACATGCCGATGATGAAGACGACGAACATCGGGACGTTGAAGAAGGAGAACAGCGTCTGGAGGTAGCCCATGATGTTCGAGAACGAGGAGGCGATGAAGGCGGTGCCGATCGAGGCCAGCACGCCGATCGCGGTGATGAGCCGGCCGAACCTCAGGTAGTAGCCGTCCTCCCTGTCCTTGATCACGTACTTCGCCCAGATGTCGTAGGTGAAGACGGTGTTGAAGGAGGAGACGTTGGCCGCCATGCCCGCCATGAACGCCGCGAGCAGACCGGTGACCGCGATGCCGAGGACGCCGTTGGGCAGCAGCTCCTGCATCAGATAGGGGATCGCGTCGTTGTAGGTGAGGTCGGAGCCCGCGGTGCCGATCTTCGGCACCAGGACCGCGGCGACCAGGCCCGGGATCATCACCAGGAAGACGATGAAGATCTTCGGGAAGGCGGCGATCAGCGGGGTGCGCTGGGCGGCGCTGAGGTTCTTCGCGGAGAGCGCGCGCTGCACCTCGGCGAAGTTGGTCGTCCAGTAGCCGAAGGAGAGCACGAAGCCCAGGCCGAGGATGATCGTCAGCCAGTTGGCGCCGAGCGGGTTGGCGTCACCGATGCCCGTGCCGCCCCAGGCGGTCATGAAGTTCTCGCCGTGCTGCTTCTCGATCGAGCCCGTCAGACCGTCCCAGCCGCCGACCTTCTTCAGGCCGATGACGCAGATCGGGATGAGCGCGGCGAGGATCACGAAGAACTGGAGCACCTCGTTGTAGATCGCCGAGGAGAGGCCGCCGATCGTGATGTACGCGAGGACGAAGACGCCCGCGACGACGATCGCCACCCACTGCGGCCAGCCGAGCAGTGCCTCGACGACGATCGAGAGGGCGTAGAGGTTCACGCCCGCGATCAGGATCGCCGCGAAGGCGAAGAGGGCCGAGCTGAGCAGGTGCGCGGACTTGTCGAAGCGCTGGAGCAGGAACTCCGGCACCGAGCGGACCTTGCTGCGGTAGTAGAACGGCATCATGACCAGGCCGAGGAAGACCATGGCCGGGATGGCGCCGATCCAGTACCAGTGGACGACCGCGACGCCGTATTGCGCTCCGGTGGCGGCCATGCCGAGGATCTCGGTGGCGCCCAGGTTCGCGGCGACGAAGGCGAGGCCGGTGACCCACGCGGGCAGTGAGCGGCCCGAGAGGAAGAAGTCGAGGCTGGTTCTCACGGAGCGCCGGGCGGCGAAGCCGATGCCGAGGACCACGGCGAAGTAGATCGCCAGGATCGCGTAGTCGAGGCCGTTGGTGGGCAGCCGAAGCCCCTCGGCCAGGGTTTGAGTGGGGGACTGCATGCGTGAACTCGCTTCGTTGCGCGAACGGATCAGACCGGAACCTACGCCCCTCGCTTCAATAACTGAACAGTTCTGTTGGTGTTCTTTGTTTGATTGTGATCGAGCTCTCCGGATCGCTTCTTGATCAACTGGGGATCGGGGCGATCGCGCCGGGAAACGCCTGACGAGATCTCGGCCATTGACGGCACTGTTGCCTTGTGGTTTGTTATGTTCGGTTCTGTTGGGTAGGTGGTGAGGAGCCCCTGACGTGAAGAAGACCTCGACCCGTCTCGCCGACGGTCGTGAGCTCATCTACTACGACCAGCGCGACGACGCGGTCCGCGAGGCCGTCGACGGGCGCCCGCTCGGGCCCGTCTCGACGACGTCGGAGATCCGCGAGGACCGTCTCCTCGGCGACGCGGTGGCCATCGCCTCCCACCGCCAGGGCCGCACCTACCACCCGCCGGCCGACGAGTGCCCCCTCTGCCCCTCCTCGGGGGACCGGCTCAGCGAGATCCCGGACTCCTCGTACGACGTGGTCGTCTTCGAGAACCGCTTCCCCTCGCTCGCGGGCGACGCGGGCCGCTGCGAGGTGGTCTGCTTCACCTCCGACCACGACGCCTCCTTCGCCGACCTCACCCCCGAGCAGGCCGGACTCGTCCTCGACGCCTGGACCGACCGCACCGCCGAGCTCTCCCACCTGCCCTCCGTCACCCAGGTCTTCTGCTTCGAGAACCGCGGCGCCGAGATCGGCGTGACCCTCGGCCACCCGCACGGCCAGATCTACGCCTATCCGTTCGTCACACCCCGCACCGGTCTGATGCTCCGCTCACTGGCGGCGCACAAGGCGGAGACCGGCGGCCGCAACCTCTTCGACGACGTCCTCGCCGAGGAGCGCGCGGGCGAACGGGTGGTCCTTGAGGGTGAGCACTGGGTCGCCTTCGTGCCGTACGCCGCGCACTGGCCCTACGAGGTGCACCTCTACCCCAAGCGCCGGGTGCCCGACCTGCTCGCGCTCGACGAGGCCGCGCGCACAGAGTTCCCACAGATCTATCTGGAACTCCTGAGGCGCTTCGACCGGATCTTCGACGAGCCGGGGGTGCCGGGGGAGACCGGCGCTCGGCCGGGGGAGTCCCGTACGCCCTACATCGCGGCCTGGCACCAGGCGCCCTTCGGCCCGCTCCAGGGACATGACGGGGTGAATCGTGACGACTTCGCCCTCCACCTCGAACTTTTCACGATTCGCCGCACTTCGGGCAAGCTGAAGTTTCTCGCGGGTTCCGAATCCGGTATGAGCGTGTTCATCAACGACGTGCCGCCGGAAGCCGCGGCCGAGCGACTGCGAGAGGTAGCGAGTTCATGAGCGGTAAGTACCTGGTCACCGGCGGCGCGGGCTATGTCGGGAGCGTGGTGGCGCAGCACCTGATCGAGGCCGGGCACGACGTGACCGTCCTCGACAACCTCTCCACCGGCTTCCGCGAGGGCGTCCCCTCGGGCGCCGCCTTCATCGAGGGCGACATCCGCGATGCCGCCAAGTGGCTGGACCCCTCGTACGACGCCGTGCTGCACTTCGCCGCGTTCTCGCAGGTCGGCGAGTCCGTCGCCAAGCCCGAGAAGTACTGGGACAACAACGTCGGCGGCACGATGGCGCTGCTCGCCGCGATGCGGGACGCGGAGGTGCGCAGGCTCGTCTTCTCCTCCACGGCCGCGACGTACGGCGAGCCGGTCTCCACCCCCATCACGGAGACCGACCCGACCGCGCCCACCTCCCCCTACGGCGCGTCGAAGCTCGCCGTCGACCACATGATCACCGGTGAGGCCACCGCCCATGGCCTCGCGGCCGTCTCGCTGCGGTACTTCAACGTGGCGGGCGCGTACGGCGAGTACGGCGAGCGGCACGACCCCGAGTCGCACCTCATCCCCCTCGTCCTCCAGGTCGCGCAGGGCAGGCGCGAGGCCATCAGCGTCTTCGGCGACGACTACGCCACCGCCGACGGCACCTGCGTACGCGACTACATCCATGTCGCCGACCTCGCCGAGGCCCATCTCCTCGCCGTCGCCGCGGCCACCCCCGGCGAGCACCTGATCTGCAACCTCGGCAACGGCAACGGCTTCTCCGTGCGCCAGGTCATCGAGACCGTCCGCCAGGTCACCGGGCACCCGGTTCCCGAGGTGGTGGCCCCGCGCCGCGACGGCGACCCGGCGGTCCTGGTCGCCTCCGCCGACGCCGCGCGCGAGAAGCTCGGCTGGAACCCGTCCCGCGCGGACCTCGCGGGCATCGTCGCCGACGCCTGGGCCTTCGCCCAGCGAAAGGGGTAGTTCTCATGGCCACGGCATCCGAAGTCGCCGCCGCTTTCGAGGAGTTGTACGGCCGCGCGCCGGACGGAGTCTGGTCGGCCCCGGGCCGCGTCAACCTCATCGGCGAGTACACGGACTTCAACGAGGGCTTCGTGATGCCGCTGGCCCTCCCGCACACCGCCGTCGCCGCCGTCGCCCGGCGCGACGACGGCGTCCTGCGGCTGCACTCCGCCGACATCGGCGCCCCGCTCGCCGAGCTGCGCGTGGCGGAGCTGACGCCGCTGTCGGACGGGGGCTGGGCCGCCTACCCCGCGGGCGTCGTCTGGGCCCTGCGGGAAGCCGGGCACCCGGTCACGGGAGCGGACCTGCATCTCTCCTCGACGGTGCCGACGGGCGCGGGCCTCTCGTCATCGGCCGCCCTTGAGGTCGTGACGGCCTGCGCCCTGAACGAGTTGTTCGGGCTCGGCCTGACCCGCCCGGAGCTCGCGGTCCTCGCCCAGCGCGCCGAGAACGCCTTCGTCGGCGTCCCCTGCGGCGTCATGGACCAGATGGCGTCGGCGTGCGGCACCGAGGGCCACGCCCTGCACCTGGACTGCCGCGACCTGTCGATACGCCAGGTCCCCTTCGACCTGGCGGCGCGAGGCATGCGGCTCCTGGTCGTCGACACCCGCGTGAAGCACGCCCTGGGTGACGGCGCCTACGCCGAGCGCCGCGCGGGCTGCGAGGAGGGCGCCCGCGTCCTGGGCGTCAGCCACCTGCGCGACGTGGCGTACGAGGACCTGTCGGCCGCCCTGTCGCGCCTCCCGGACGAGAGGGTCCGCCGCTACGTCCGCCACATCGTCTCCGACGACCACCGCGTCGAGCGCGTCATCGGCCTCCTGGACGCGGGCGACGTCCGGGCGATCGGCCCCGTCCTGACCGAGGGCCACGCCTCGCTCCGCGACGACCTGCGCATCTCCTGCCCGGAGCTGGACCTGGTGGTCGACACCGCCACCGCCGCCGGCGCCCTCGGCGCCCGGATGACCGGCGGCGGCTTCGGCGGCTCGGCGATCGTCCTGGTCGAGTCGGAGGACGCGGAGACGGTCACCAAGTCGGTCCTTGAGGCCTTCGTGACGGCGGGCTTCACGGCGCCGAGGATCTTCCCGGCGGTGGCGTCGGCGGGGGCGCGCAGGGAGATCTGAGCCCCGGCGAAAAAACTTTCTCCCGGGCGGTCACACTTCCCGGCCGGGTTCCGTCATGGCAGTGAACGGCTGCCGAGGAGTGCGCGAGAGCCTCCGAGGAGCCCCGCCGAAGGAGCCCCTGATGTCCACCGCCCACCTCATCGTCACCGCCCTCGCCGCCGCGATGGTCGCCTTCTCCGCCGTCTCGGTCTTCCGGCGCGCGAAGTGGGCCGTCGACCCCATGGCCGACTACGGCATCCCGATGTCCTGGCTCCCCTGGCTCGGCACGGCCAAGGCAGCGGGCGCGGCGGGCCTGATCGCGGGCCTGTTCATCCCGTACGTCGGCGCGGCGGCGGCCATCGCCCTGATCCTCTACTTCACGGGCGCGGTCATCGCCGTACTCCGCGCCCGCTGGTACGCCCACATCCCCTTCCCGCTGGTGTACGCGGCACCGGTGATCGCCGCCCTGTGGCTGGCGGCCTGAGCCGAACGCCCGGCGAGGGTCAGCCCGGTGAGCGGGGGGTGAGGCGCTTCGTCAGGGTGAACTCCTTGACGCCCTCGGGGTAGTCGGGGATCACGCACACCAGTTCGTAGCCCTGGGTGCGGTAGAAGCCGGGGGCCTGGAAGTCCCAGGTCTCCACGCGGGAGCTGACGCAGGCACGGTCCTCGGCGGCGATGCGTTCCGCCTCGGCGAGGAGGCGGGCGCCGAGGCCCGCGCCGCGGTGGCGGGCGTCGACCCAGAGGTGGTTCACATGCAGCCAGCGGCCCCAGGTGTGCGCGGCGAGACCGCCCGCAAGGGCGCCCGCGGGGTCGAGCAGCCAGACCGCCAGGGGGAGTTCGTGGTCGTCGGGGGTGCCGCGCAGGGCGCGCAGCTCGGGGGACGACGCCGTGTTCGTCTCGCTGAGGCGGGTGCGCAGCGCCGCGAGCCGTTCCTTGTCGACTCCTGTCTCCATGAGAAACATGCGGCCCACCATAAACGCGTCGGCCTATCAGTTCTGCAAATCACCTTCCCCTCCCGGCGTCCGGCCCTACTCTGAAGAACAGTGCCGGTGGGGGCCGGTACTGATCAGGGGGCGAGACAGTCGGGTACGGCGCCCGGCCTGGGGGAAGCAGTCATCGCGCGGCGGCGGCCGAGCGACCGAGGCGACCCCCGGCCCCGGCGTCGTACCCGTACCGGCCGTTACCCGATGGGATCCCCCGCTCCTCCAGGGAGCGTGGGGAAGGGGGTTTCTGTGGTTCGCATTCGAGTACTGGTCGTCGACGACCACCGCATCTTCGCCGAGTCACTGGCCGCCGCGCTCGCGGCAGAGCCCGACGTCGACGTGTCCGCGGCCGGCAGCGGCCCCGCCGCGCTGCGCTGCCTGGAGCGTGCGGTCACCGAGGGGCGGCGGTACGACGTACTGCTGGTCGACGCCGACCTCGGCGCCACGGCGAGCGCCCTCCAGGGCAGCCGCCCCGCCGTCCCGGTGCAGGACGGCAACGCCGACGGGCTCGTCGACGGCATCTCCCTGGTCGCGGGCGTCCGCTCGGGGCAGCCCGCCGTGCGCACCGTGGTGCTCGCCGAGAAGGACGACCCGCGCCGCGCGGCCCTCGCGCTCCAGGCGGGCGCGTCCGGCTGGGTCGCCAAGGACTGCTCCCTTTCGCGCCTGCTCACGGTCATACGGGGAGTGCTGCGGGACGAGACGCATCTGCCGCCCGCCCTGCTCACCGGCGTCCTGCGGGAGCTGACCGCCGCGCGCAAGCACCGCACCGAGTCCGAGCGGCTCGTCGAGTCGCTGACCCCGCGCGAGCGGGAGGTGCTGCGGTGCATGGTGGCGGGCCTCGGCAGGAAGGCGGTCGCCGAGCGGCTGTTCCTCTCCCCGCACACCGTGCGCACCCACATGCAGAACGTGCTGGGCAAGCTGGGCGTGCACTCCACGCTGGCGGCGGTCGCGCTCGCCAGGCGGGCGGGCGTGGGCCCGGTCGACCTAGCCGGGGATGTTGTCGAACGGGGCGGTCAACTGGCGTAGCAGCCCCGCGAGTTCGCCGCGCTGGGCACGGGAGAGCTCGGCGAGGATCGCCCGTTCCTGCTCAAGGAGGCCCGCCAGGGCCTGGTCGGCGCGGTCCCGCCCCTCCTCGGTGAGCCGTACGAGGACCCCGCGCCGGTCGCTCGGGTCGGGCAGGCGCTCGACGAGGCCCTTCTTCGCCAGGCGGTCGATGCGGTTCGTCATCGTGCCGGACGTGACCAGGGTCTGGGTGAGGAGCTGGCCGGGGGAGAGCTGATAGGGCGCGCCCGCGCGCCGCAGCGACGTCAGCACGTCGAACTCCCACGGCTCCAGGTTGTGCTCCGAGAACGCGAGTCTGCGGGCACGGTCCAGGTGCCGCGCGAGCCTGCTCACGCGGCTGAGCACCTCAAGTGGCTCCACGTCGAGGTCCGGGCGCTCTCGGCGCCACGCCGCGACCAGCCGATCGACCTCGTCCTCCATGACGATCAGTGTAGGGGGTCTGTCGATGTGAAGTCTCTTGACGTCAAGATAGTTAGGGGTCAGGATGGCGGCAGACCCGCCGGTACGCACCCGACGTGCCGGTTCGTCACGTTCCGAGGAGGTCTCGTGTCCGCCACCGCCGCCGCCGACTGGGATCCGGCCCAGTATCTGCGTCACGCCGACCACCGGGCCCGGCCCTTCGCCGACCTGCTGGCCCGCATCCCCGAGCTTCCCGCGACGGCGGCGGGCAGGCCCCCGCGCATCGCCGACCTCGGCTGCGGCCCCGGCAACGTCACCCGGCTGCTCGCCGCGCGCTGGCCCGACGCGCACATCACCGGCTACGACAACTCCCCGCGGATGCTCGCCGAGGCCGCACCGTCCGCCGGGCCCACGGCGGGCGGCGGACGCCTGGACTTCGCCCACGCCGACGCCGCGCGCTGGGTCCCGGCGCCGGGTACGTACGACCTGATCCTCTCCAACGCCGCCCTCCAGTGGGTCCCCGGTCACCCGGACTCCTTCCCCGCCTGGATCGACGCGCTCGCCCCCGGCGGTACGTTCGCCTTCCAGGTGCCCGGCAACTTCGACGCCCCCAGCCACGTACTGATGCGGGAGCTCAGCGAGTCCGCGCGGTGGCGGGAGCGGCTCGGCGGGCGGCTGCGCCACGCCGACGCGGTGCTCTCGCCGGGGGCCTACCTGGAGCGGCTCGCGGGCCCCGGCCGCGAGGCCGACGTGTGGGAGACGACGTACCAGCATCTGCTGCCCGGCCCCGACCCGGTCCTCGACTGGGTCAAGGGCACGGGCCTCCGGCCGGTCCTGACGGCTCTCGCGGACGACGCGGCGGCGACGGAGGCGTTCCTCGCGGAGTACGCGGAACTGCTGCGCGCGGCCTATCCGGCGACCGCGCACGGCACGGTCTTTCCGTTCCGCCGGGTGTTCGCGGTGGTCCGGAAGGGGGGCGGGGCCTGATGCTGACGGCCGTCGACCACGTGCAGCTCGCCGCGCCGCCCGGCAGCGAGGCGCTGCTCCGGGCCTTCTACGGGGATGTGCTCGGCATGACGGAGGAGGCGAAACCGGCGGCTCTGGCGGGGCGCGGCGGCTGCTGGTTCGCCGCGGGCGGCGTCCGGCTGCATCTCGGGGCCGAGGCCGGTTTCCGTCCCGCGCGGAAGGCGCATCCCGGGCTGCGGGTCCGCGGCATCGAGGCGTACGCGGACCGGCTGGCCGCGCACGGCGCGGAGGTCACCTGGGACGACGCCCTGCCGGGCCACCGGCGCTTCTACTCCCACGACCCGGTCGGCAACCGCCTCGAATTCCTGGAGCCGCGGCCGGGCGACTGATGAGGTCAGCTCTTCCTGTGGCCTATCAGGCGGGGCTTCGGTTCCAGGCCGTCCAGGCCGTGCCAGGCCAGATTGACCAGGTGGGCCGCCACCTCCGCCTTCTTCGGCTTGCGGACGTCCAGCCACCACTGGCCCGTCAGGGCGACCATGCCGACGAGGGCCTGGGCGTACAGCGGAGCCAGCTTCTGGTCGAAGCCGCGGCCCTTGAACTCCTGGCCGAGGATGTCCTCGACCTGCGTGGCGATGTCGGAGATCAGGGAGGCGAAGGTGCCCGTCGACTGGGCCACCGGGGAGTCCCTGACCAGGATGCGGAAGCCGTCCGTGTACTTCTCGATGTAGTCGAGGAGCGCGAACGCCGCCTGTTCGAGGAGCTCCCGCGGATGCCCCGCGGTCAGCGCGCTCGTCACCATGTCGAGCAGCTGCCGCATCTCGCGGTCGACCACCACCGCGTACAGGCCCTCCTTGCCGCCGAAGTGCTCGTACACCACCGGCTTGGAGACCCCGGCCTTCGCCGCGATCTCCTCCACCGACGTGCCCTCGAAGCCCTTCGCCGCGAAGAGCGTGCGACCGATGTCCAGCAACTGCTCCCGGCGCTCGGCACCCGTCATCCGGGTCCGCCGGGCGCGCCGGGGCTGCTTCTCTTTACCGGCAGGGTTCGGGTTGCTGGAGTCGGTCGCCACGTCGTCCATCATGCCGCGTCGGCGGAGCGCGTCTCGCGGCGGGACTCGGCCGCCGGGGCCCGGCGGGACTCGATGCGCGACGCGGACGGCCACCGCACGTCGTACGCCCAGCCGAGCTGCTCGCACCAGCGGATGATCCGCGCCGAGGAGTCGACCTGGCCGCGCATCACGCCGTGCCGCGCCGACGTCGGGTCGGCGTGGTGGAGGTTGTGCCAGGACTCCCCGCAGGACAGCACCGCGAGCCACCACACGTTGCCCGAGCGGTCCCGGGACTTGAAGGGGCGCTTGCCGACCGCGTGGCAGATGGAGTTGATCGACCACGTGACGTGGTGCAGCAGCGCGACCCGGACCAGTGAGCCCCAGAAGAAGGCCGTGAAGGCGCCCCACCAGGACATCGTCACCAGGCCGCCCACCAGCGGCGGGATGCTCAGCGAGACGATGGTCCAGAGCAGGAACTGCCGGGAGACCAGACGGATCGCCGGGTCCTTGATCAGGTCCGGCGCGTACTTCTCCTGCGAGGTCTGCTCCTCATCGAACATCCATCCGATGTGAGCCCACCACAACCCCTTCATCAGGGCCGGAACGGTCTCGCCGAAGCGCCACGGAGAGTGCGGGTCGCCCTCCGCGTCCGAGAACTTGTGATGCTTGCGGTGATCGGCCACCCAGCGGACCAGCGGGCCCTCCACCGCCATCGAACCCGCCACGGCGAGCGCGATCCTGAGCGGCCGCTTCGCCTTGAACGAGCCGTGCGTGAAGTAGCGGTGGAAGCCGATCGTGATGCCGTGGCACCCCAGGTAGTACATGAAGACGAGCAGGCCGAGGTCGAGCCAGCTCACCCCCCAGCCCCAGGCCAGCGGCACCGCCGCGAGCAGGGCGAGGAACGGCACGGTGATGAAGAGCAGCAGCGCGAGCTGTTCGAGTGACCGCTTCTGCTCGCCGCCCAGCGTCGCGGAGGGAACGGGGGCGGCAGACGTCGCCGCCCCCGTCCCGGGAGCGGCGTCGATCACATCGGCCTCGGAGGGCGCATCGGAAGTTGTCGGCATGGGCACGTCCCCTGTGGGATCGAGGGTTTCGAAGAGGGAGAGATTCCTACGGTTCCGTAACTTACGGCGACGTAAGTATGGCAGCGCGCAGCCCGGCGGCAAGAGGCCGCGAGCCGCGCGCGCCCGAGTGACACCTATCCTTAGGAACGGTCGGACAGCGCGGTCCGCTCTGTTTATCCCCGGGAACACCGCCCGGGACCCCTCCCAGACGTGCTTCAACACTGCAAGGAGCCGCACCTGTGAGCAGTGCCGACGACCAGGGCCGCCAGGCCACCAGCACAGCCAGCACCGAGCTGCGCGCCGACATCCGCCGCCTCGGCGACCTGCTCGGCGAGACCCTCGTACGCCAGGAGGGCCCCGAGCTCCTCGAACTGGTCGAGAAGGTGCGCAGCCTGACGCGCGAGGACGGCGAGGCCGCCGCCAGGCTCCTCGGCGGCACCGAACTGGAGACCGCGGCCAAGCTGGTCCGCGCCTTCTCCACCTACTTCCATCTGGCGAACGTCACCGAGCAGGTCCACCGCGGCCGCGAGCTGCGCGCCCGGCGGGCCGCCGAGGGCGGACTCCTCGCCCGCACAGCCGACCGCCTCAAGGACGCCGACCCCGAGCACCTGCGCCAGACCGTGGCGCACCTCAACGTCCGCCCCGTCTTCACCGCGCACCCCACCGAGGCCGCCCGCCGCTCGGTGCTCAACAAGCTCCGCCGCGTCGCCGAGCTCCTCGAAACCCCGGTCATCGAGTCCGACCGGCGCCGCCACGACACCCGACTGGCCGAGAACATCGACCTCGTCTGGCAGACCGACGAGCTGCGCGTCGTACGCCCCGAGCCCGCCGACGAGGCCCGCAACGCCATCTACTACCTCGACGAGCTGCACGCCGGAGCCGTCGGCGACGTCCTCGAAGACCTCACCTCCGAGCTGGAGCGCGTCGGCGTCGAGCTGCCCGAGGGCACCCGCCCCCTCACCTTCGGCACCTGGATCGGCGGCGACCGCGACGGCAACCCCAACGTGACGCCCGCCGTCACCTGGGACGTCCTGATCCTCCAGCACGAGCACGGCATCAACGACGCGCTCCTCCTCATCGACGAGCTGCGCGGCTTCCTCTCGAACTCCATCCGCTACACCGGAGCCACCGACGAGCTGAAGGCCTCCCTCCGGAGCGACCTGGAGCGCCTGCCCGAGATCAGCCCGCGCTACAAGCGGCTCAACGCCGAAGAGCCCTACCGCCTCAAGGCCACCTGCATCCGGCAGAAGCTGGAGAACACCAAGCAGCGCCTCGCCAAGGGCACCACGCACGAGCCCGGCCGCGACTATCTGGGCACCGCCCAGCTCCTGGAGGACCTCACCCTCCTCCAGACCTCGCTGCGCGCGCACAAGGGCGGCCTCTTCGCCGAGGGCCGGATGAACCGCACCATCCGCACCCTCGCCGCCTTCGGCCTCCAGCTCGCCACCATGGACGTACGCGAGCACGCCGACGCCCACCACCACGCCCTCGGCCAGCTCTTCGACCGCCTCGGCGAGGAGTCCTGGCGGTACGCGGACATGCCCCGCGACTACCGCCAGAAGCTGCTCGCCAAGGAGCTGCGCTCCCGCCGTCCCCTCGCGCCCTCCCCGGCGCCGCTCGACGCCGAGGGCGAGAAGACCCTCGGCGTCTTCCACACCGTGAAGAAGGCCCTCGCGGTCTTCGGGCCCGAGGTCGTCGAGTCGTACATCATCTCGATGTGCCAGGGCGCCGACGACGTCTTCGCCGCCGCCGTCCTCGCCCGCGAGGCCGGTCTGATCGACCTGCACGCGGGCTGGGCGAAGATCGGCATCGTGCCGCTCCTGGAGACCACCGACGAGCTGCGCGCCGCCGACGTCATCCTCGACGAGATGCTCGCCGACCCCTCCTACCGCAGGCTGGTGGCGCTCCGCGGCGACGTCCAGGAGGTCATGCTCGGCTACTCCGACTCCTCCAAGTTCGGCGGCATCACCACCTCGCAGTGGGAGATCCACCGCGCCCAGCGGCGGCTGCGCGACGTCGCCCACCGGTACGGCGTGCGGCTGCGCCTCTTCCACGGCCGCGGCGGCACCGTCGGCCGCGGCGGCGGCCCCTCGCACGACGCGATCCTCGCCCAGCCCTGGGGCACCCTGGAGGGCGAGATCAAGGTCACCGAGCAGGGCGAGGTCATCTCCGACAAGTACCTCGTGCCGTCCCTCGCCCGCGAGAACCTCGAACTGACCGTCGCGGCCACCCTGCAGGCCTCCGCCCTGCACACCGCCCCGCGCCAGTCCGACGAGGCTCTCGCCCGCTGGGACGCCGCGATGGACGTCGTCTCGGACGCCGCGTACTCCGCGTACCGCAAGCTGGTCGAGGACCCGGACCTGCCGAACTACTTCCTCGCCTCGACCCCGGTCGACCAGCTCGCCGACCTGCACCTGGGTTCCCGGCCCTCCCGCCGCCCCGGTTCGGGCGTCTCGCTCGACGGCCTGCGCGCCATCCCGTGGGTCTTCGGCTGGACCCAGTCCCGGCAGATCGTGCCCGGCTGGTTCGGCGTCGGCTCGGGCCTGAAGGCGCTGCGCGAGGCGGGCCTGGACACGGTCCTCGACGAGATGCACGAGCACTGGCACTTCTTCCGCAACTTCATCTCCAACGTCGAGATGACGCTCGCGAAGACGGACCTGCGGATCGCCAGGCACTACGTGGACACGCTCGTGCCGGACGAGCTCAAGCATGTCTTCTCCACGATCGAGGCGGAGCACGAGCTGACCGTTCAGGAGATTCTGCGGGTTACGGGCGGGGAGCGGCTGCTCGACTCCAACCCGGCGCTTCAGCAGACGTTCGCGATCCGCGACGCCTACCTCGACCCGATCTCCTACCTCCAGGTCGCGCTGCTCAAGCGGCAGCGGGACGCTGGCGCTGAGCCTGATCCCCTGTTGGCGCGGGCGCTGCTGCTCACCGTCAACGGGGTTGCCGCGGGGCTGCGCAACACCGGGTGACTTTTCCTGCCGCGTGTCAGGGCCCCGCATCGCTTCTGTGCTGCGGGGCCCTTCCCTTTGCTCTTCGGGTGCGCCTGCGTCGTGGCTTGCCGCGCAGTTCCCCGCGCCCCTTGCGGGGCGTGAGGGGCACTCTCAGGAGTTGTACGTGCTCTGCGCCCGCTCAAGGCCGTCGGAGAGCAGCGCCTCGACCGCGTCGGCGGCCCGGTCCACGAAGTAGTCCAGCTCCTTGCGCTCCGTCGAGGAGAAGTCCTTCAGGACGAAGTCCGCGACCTGCATGCGGCCCGGCGGACGCCCGATGCCGAACCGCACCCGGTGGTAGTCCGGGCCCATGGCCTTGGTCATCGACTTCAGGCCGTTGTGGCCGTTGTCGCCGCCGCCCAGCTTCAGGCGCAGCGCGCCGTAGTCGATGTCCAGCTCGTCGTGGATCGCGACAATGTGCTCGGTCGGGACCTTGTAGAAGTCGCGCAGCGACGTCACCGGACCTCCGGAGACGTTCATGTACGACATCGGCTTCACCAGGATCACGCGACGGCTCGCGGGACCCGGCGGCCCGATCCGGCCCTCGACCACCTGGGCCTGCGCCTTCGCGGCCCGCTTGAACTTGCCGCCGATGCGCTGCGCGAGCAGATCGGCCACCATGAAGCCCACGTTGTGCCGGTTCATCGCGTACTCCGGCCCCGGATTGCCCAGACCCGCGATCAGCCACGGCGCACTGGCATCGGTCGTCACCTGCATGTCTCCTTCATACGCGGCAGCCGCCGCCCCCCGAGGGAGCGGCGGCTGCCGTGCCGGATGTACCGCGCGAGACTCAGGCCTCGGCGGACGCGTCGCCCTCGGCGTCCTCGGCCGGGGCCTCCTCGGCCTGCGCGGCCAGGACCTGGAGGACGACGGCGTCCTCGTCGGTGGCCAGCGTGACACCGGACGGCAGCGGGATGTCCTTGGCGAGGACGGACGCGCCGGCGTCCAGGCCCGCGACCGAGACGGTGACCTCGGTGGGGATGTGAGTGGCCTCGGCCTCGACCGAGAGGGTGTTCAGGACGTGCTCGAGCAGGTTGCCGCCGGGGGCCAGCTCGCCCTCGGTCTGGACCGGGACCTCGACCGTGACCTTCTCGCCGCGGTTCACGATGAGCAGGTCGACGTGCTTCAGGATGCCCTGACGGAGGGCGTCACGCTGGACGGCCTTCGGGATGGCGAGCTGGGTCTTGCCCTCGACGTCCAGGGAGATCAGGACGTTCGGCGTACGCAGCGCCATGAGCAGCTCGTGGCCCGGCAGCGCCAGGTGGACCGGGTCGGCACCGTGGCCGTAGAGAACGCCGGGGACCTTGTCCTCGCGGCGGATGCGGCGGGCGGCGCCCTTGCCGAACTCGGAACGGGTCTCGGCGGAGATCTTGACCTCAGGCATGTGCACTCCTCGTACAACAGGTGTCGGATGGGGTTACCCGGCCATACGACTGGCCTGCTACGAAGAGCGCGTCGATAACGGACCGCCACACCAAAAGGTGCGGCCTCCCTCGCCGAGCAACTTCAGAAGTCTACTCGGCCGGGAGGCCACACCCAAAAGGATCTTCAACGGGCCCGGGGCCCGGTGGTTCCTACTGCTCCTCGAAGAGGCTCGTCACCGAGCCGTCCTCGAAGACCTCACGCACCGCGTTGGCGATGGTCGGCGCGATCGAGAGGACCGTGATCTTGTCCAGCTCCAGCTCGCCGGGGGTCGGCAGCGTGTCCGTGAACACGAACTCGCTCACCTTGGAGTTCTTCAGACGGTCCGCGGCCGGACCGGAGAGCACACCGTGCGTGGCCGTCACGATGACGTCCTCCGCGCCGTGCGCGAACAGCGCGTCGGCGGCGGCGCAGATCGTGCCACCCGTGTCGATCATGTCGTCCACCAGGACGCAGACGCGGCCCTTCACCTCACCGACCACCTCGTGCACGGTGACCTGGTTGGCGACGTCCTTGTCACGGCGCTTGTGCACGATCGCCAGCGGAGCGCCAAGACGGTCGCACCAGCGGTCGGCGACCCGGACGCGGCCCGCGTCCGGCGACACGACGGTCAGCTTCGTGCGGTCGACCTTGGCGCCCACGTAGTCCGCCAGGATCGGCAGCGCGAAGAGGTGGTCCACCGGGCCGTCGAAGAAGCCCTGGATCTGGTCGGTGTGCAGATCGACGGTGAGGATGCGGTCGGCGCCCGCCGTCTTCATCAGGTCGGCGATCAGCCGGGCCGAGATCGGCTCACGGCCGCGGTGCTTCTTGTCCTGGCGCGCGTAGCCGTAGAACGGCACGATGACGGTGATGGAGCGGGCCGACGCGCGCTTCAGCGCGTCGATCATGATGAGCTGCTCCATGATCCACTTGTTGATCGGAGCGGTGTGGCTCTGGATCAAGAAGCAGTCCGCGCCGCGCGCCGACTCCTGGTAACGGACGTAGATCTCACCGTTGGCGAAATCGAAGGCCTTCGTCGGCACGATGCCGACACCCAGCTTGTGTGCGACCTCCTCGGCCAACTCGGGGTGGGCGCGGCCGGAGAAGAGCATCAACTTCTTCTCGCCGGTCGTCTTGATCCCGGTCACAGCACTGTCTCCTCAGAGAGTTCTTCCCGCTGCCGTACCCACGCGTCCCGGTGCGTCGAGTCGGCCGATTATGTGCACCTATCACGGTACGCCGTGTCAGACGCACCCGTTTCCGGTCAGCTTGCGCCGTCCGTCTTCCGGGACGCCGCCTCCGCCGCCTTCGCGGCCGCGCTCCCCGGACGCTTGCGGGCCACCCAGCCCTCGATATTCCTTTGCTGGCCCCGCGCCACGGCCAGCGAACCGGCCGGCACGTCCTTCGTGATCACGGACCCCGCGGCGGTGTAGGCACCGTCCCCGACCGTGACAGGAGCCACAAACATGTTGTCCGAACCGGTGCGGACGTGCGACCCCACCGTGGTGTGGTGCTTCGCCTGGCCGTCGTAGTTCACGAAGACGCTCGCGGCGCCGATGTTGGACTGCTCGCCGATGGTCGCGTCCCCCACGTACGACAGGTGGGGCACCTTCGATCCTTCGCCGATCGAGGCGTTCTTCATCTCGACGAACGTGCCCGCCTTCGACTTCACGCCGAGCCGGGTGCCGGGCCGCAGATAGGCGAACGGGCCCACCAGTGCCCGCTCGCCGATCTCGGCGTCGGTCGCCACGCTGTTGTCGACGCGGGCGCCGCGGCCCACCTTCGTGTCCTTCAGCCGCGTGTTCGGTCCGACTTCGGCGCCCTTGCCCAGGCTCGTCGAGCCCTGGAGCTGGGTGCCGGGGTGCACGACCGCGTCCCGCTCGAAGGTGACCGTGGCGTCCACCCACGTCGACGCGGGGTCGACGACCGTGACACCGGCCAGCATGGCCTCGGTCAGGAGGCGGTCGTTCAAGGTCCTGCGGGCCTCGGCCAGTTGCACGCGGTTGTTGATGCCCGCGATCTCCTCGTGGTCGTCGGCCACGGCGGCGCCCACCCGGTGACCGGCCTCCCGCAGGATGCCGAGCACGTCGGTGAGGTACTCCTCGCCCTGGCTGTTGTCCGTGCGCACCTTGCCGAGCGCGTCCGCGAGGAGCTGGCCGTCGAAGGCGAAGACCCCGGAGTTGATCTCACGGATCGCGCGCTGCGACTCGGAGGCGTCCTTGTGCTCGACGATCGCGGTGACCGCGCCGTTCGTGCTGTCGCGCACGATGCGGCCGTAGCCCGTGGCGTCCGGCACCTCGGCCGTGAGGACCGTCACGGCGTTGCCGTCGCCGCTGTGCGTCTCGGCCAGCTTGCGCAGCGTCGCGCCGGTCAGCAGCGGGGTGTCGCCGCAGACCACGACGACCGTGCCGTCGACGGAGCCGCCGAGCTCCTCAAGGCCGATGCGGACGGCGTGTCCGGTGCCGTTCTGCTCCGCCTGGTAGGCGGTACGGACCTGCGGGGCGACGGCGGAGAGGTGCTCGCGGACCTGCTCGCTCTGGAATCCGACCACGGTGACGAGCTGCTCGGGGGAGAGGGCGTAGGCCGCTTCCAGGACGTGGCCGATGAGGGAGCGGCCACAGAGCTCGTGCAGGACCTTGGGGAGGTCCGACTTCATACGGGTTCCCTCACCCGCTGCGAGGACGACGACGGCGGCCGGGCGAGTTGCGCTCACGGAGGATGCCCTTCGGCTTCGGATGGGTTGGGGTTCCTCTGGGGGGAGGACATCCGCAGGATACCGGGGCGTAGT
>NZ_JASKYR010000459.1:0-6548 GCF_041028215.1 Streptomyces flavofungini | reverse complement strand
GCTCCCCCGCCGTACGCGCCGCTTCGAGTGCCACCCGCAGTGCTCCGCGCAGCCGCTCGTGGTGGTCCTCCAGGAGCGCCCGCACCTCGGGGTCGTCCCGCTCGCTGCCCGCGTGCGCGTTGACGACCATGCAGCCCCACCCCGCGTACGGGCCCGTGCAGCGCTGTTCGATGAGGCCCGCGAAGAACGCGCGGATCGCCGGAAGCCCCGCGCCGTCCTCCGCGACGAAGGCGAAGGCACGGTCGGAGTGGTCCCGCACATAGCGGCGCAGGGCCGCCAGGTACAGCTCCCGCTTGCCGCCGAAGGTCGCGTACAGGCTTGAGCGGTTGAGGCCCGTCGCGGTCGCCACGGCCTGGATGGAGGTCGTGGCGGCGCCGTGCTCCCAGAAGAGCCGGACGACGCGGTCGAGCGCCTCGTCGGGATCGAAGTGCTTGATGTCGGGCATGAGTTGCGGCTCTCACCTTCTTGGAACGTTGATTTCAAGATACCGCTTGACGGGCCATCAGCGTGCCCCCATGCTGATGATCCTGGAACGTGCGTTCCAAGTTACTTGAGCGTCCGCACGGCCACGCCCGCGCCCGAAGCGCCCCTCCCGCCGACGATGAAAGGCCCCCGCCATGACCCTCAAGGACGAACTCCGCGACCTGTACGAGAACGGCCACCGCAAGCTCCCCGCCGACGTCCTGGACGTCATGGACCGCGCCGCCGCCGAGTTGCTCGCCACCCGTATCGCCGAGAACGCCCTCTCCACCGGCGACCCGGCGCCCCGTTTCACCCTCCCGGCCGCCACCGGTGACGAGGTCTCCCTCGACGCGCTCCTGGCCGAGGGCCCCGTCGTCCTGACCTTCTACCGCGGCGCCTGGTGCCCCTACTGCAACATCGCCCTGCGCGCCCTCCAGCGGCACCACGACGACATCACCGCCCGCGGCGCCCGTCTCGTGGCCGTCTCCCCGCAGATCCCGGACGAGAGCCTGACCCTCACCGAGAAGGAGCGGCTCGGCTTCGACGTCCTCAGCGACCTCGGCTCCGACGTCGCGAAGCAGTACGGGATCGCCTTCGACCTCTCCGACGAACTCGGCGCCCTCTACGACCGGCTCGGCTTCGAACTGCACCGGGTGAACGGCGGCCACGCCCGGACCCTGCCGCTGCCCGCCACCTACGTCATCGGCCGCACGGGCGTCATCCGCTGGGCGTTCGTCGACGCCGACTACTCCGTACGGGCCGAGCCGTCCGACATCCTGGCCGCGCTCGACGCCCTCAAGGGGGCGGACGCGAGGTAGAGCCCCGCGATCACCGCGATCACCGCTATCACCGCGATGGTCAAGCTGCTGGGCGCCGGGTGAAGAAGGACCGCCGGTAGTCGCCCGGGGAGACTCCGACCTGCCTGAGGAAGTGGTGGCGGAGGTTGTTGGCGGTGCCGAGGCCGCTCAGTTCGCCCACCTTCTCGACCGGCAGGTCCGTCGCCTCCAAAAGGTGCTGGGCCCGGGCGACGCGCTGGTTGAGCAGCCACTGGAGCGGTGTCGTGCCCGTGGCCGCATGGAGCCTGCGGTAGAGGGTGCGCGGGCTCATCGCGGCCCTGCGCGCCAGGTCGTCGACGGTCAGCGGACGGTCCAGGTGCGCGCGGGCCCACTCCAGTACGGGGCCGAGGCCCGCGTCGTCCGTCTCCGGCACCGAGAGGTCGATGAACTGGGCCTGGCCGCCCGTGCGGTGCGCGGGCACCACCATGCGCCGCGCCAGTTGGTTGGCGACGTGCGCGCCGAGGTCGCGGCGGACCAGATGCAGGCAGAGATCGAGGCCCGCCGTCATGCCCGCGCTCGTGAGGACGTCGCCGTCGTCCACGTACAGGACGGAGTCGTCGACCCGCACCTTCGGATGCCGCGCCGCCAGTTGGGCGGTGTGCATCCAGTGCGCGGTGGCCCTGCGGCCGTCCAGGAGGCCCGCGTCGGCGAGCGCGAAGGCGCCGGTGCAGAGGGAGACCATGCGGGCGCCTCGCGCATGGGCCGCGCGCAGGGCGTCGGAGAGGCCCTCCGGCAACGGCTCGTCCTCCTCGACGCAGGCATCCGGCACCGACGTCACGACGACGGTGTCCGCGCCCGCCAGTCCCTCCAGGCCGTACGGCGTGCGGAGCGCGAAGCCGAAGTCGGATGCCTCGGGCCCCGGTGCGCGGGTCGAGCACAGGCGCAGGTCGTACCAGGGGTCGTGGAGGTCCGGCTGCGGCTTGCCGAACACCGTGAGCGGAATGCTCAGTTCATACAGGTCCCAGGACGGGACCCCGATCTCATCGGCCACGATCACCGCGACGGAACCAGCGCTCATGCCGCGAGCGTACGAGGCCGCGGGCGCCCCGCACCCGGCTGGCAGGAATTTGGTGGGCGCCGTCACCACTGTCACTGTCCGGCCCCGCCGCGCCCTGCGAGCGTGATCCCCATGGACACCGAAAGCACCAGCACGGACCCCGTACCCGTACCCGTCACCGTCATCGGCCTCGGGCTCATGGGTTCCGCCCTCGCCGCCGCCCTGCTCGACCGGGGGCACCCCGTCACCGTCTGGAACCGCTCACCGGAGAAGGCGAGGCCCCTGGCCGACCGGGGCGCGCGGGTGGCCGCGACTCCGGCCGAGGCGGTCGCCGCGAGCGGGCTCGTGCTCGCCTGCGTACTGGACTACGACGCCGTGCACACCGTCCTCGACCCACTGGCCGACGCGGCGGGGCTCACCGGAAAGGCCCTGGTCAACCTCACGTCCGGCGCGCCCGAGCAGGCGGAGGCGATGGCGTCCTGGGCGGACAAGCACGGCGCCGGGTACCTCGACGGGGGCATCATGACGACGCCGCCGGGGGTCGGCAGCCCCGAGATGATGTTCCTCTACAGCGGCTCCGATGAGGTCTTCCGCGCCCACCGCCCGGTCCTCGCCGCCCTCGGCGACCCCATGTACCTCGGCTCCTCCCCCGGCCTCGCCTCGCTCTACGACTCCGCCCTGCTCGGCCTGATGTGGGCCACGTTCAGCGGCTGGCTGCACGGCACGGCCCTGGTGACCTCCGACGGCACGGCCGCCACCGACTTCACCCGCATCGCGCTGCGCTGGCTGAACGGTGCCGTCTCCGGCTTCCTCACGACGTACGCGCCGCAGGTGGACGCCGGTCACTACCCGGGCGACGACGCCACGGTCGACGTGCAGATCGCGGCGATCGGCCACCTCATCCACGCCGCGCACGCCCGCGGCATCGACAACGCCCTGCCCGAGCTGATCAGGTCGACGATGGAGCGCGCCGCCGCCGCGGGCCACGGCTCCGACAGCTACGCCGGGGTCATCGAGGTGCTGCGCGGCCCGGCCCGCCGGTAGAGCGGCCCGGCCCGCGCGTAGGGAGGCCCGGCCCGCGCTCAAAGCGGCGGATCGGAGGATTCCGGCCCGGCCCGGGGCGGAAACGGTCAGGATGGAGCGAAAGTGCTCGACCGTCGCCGCCACCGGGGGAAGCCACCATGAACCGTCCGCTGCGGCACATAGCCGTGTTCTGCGGAATCCTCACGCTGGCGCTGCTGCTCCGGGCGACCTGGGTGCAGTTCGCCGAGAACGACGAGCTGGCCAACCACGAGAAGAACCGGCGCGTGCAGATCGAGGCCTTCTCCCACCCGCGCGGCGACATCATCGTCGGCGGCAAGTCCATCACCGGCTCGAAGAAGACGTCGGGCACCGACTTCGCGTACAAGCGGACCTTCAAGGAGGGCCCGATGTACGCGCCGGTGACGGGCTATTTCTCGCAGGCCCAGGGCGGCACCTTCCTGGAGGGTGTCCACAACGGCATCCTCAGCGGCAACGACGACCGGCTCTTCATCAAGCGCACCCTGGACATGCTGACCGGCAAGAAGCAGCAGGGCGGCGACGTCGTCACCACCATCGACCCCAAGGCCCAGAAGGCCGCCTACGACGGGCTGCGGGCGCTGGACGCCAAGGGTGCCGTCGTCGCCCTCGACCCCCGCACCGGCAAGGTGCTCGCCCTGGCCAGCACCCCTTCGTACGACCCCTCGGTCTTCGCGGGCATCTCCGCCGAGGAGGGGCGCGTCTTCAAGGACCTCGACCGGCGCAAGGACAAGCCGCTGAGCAACCGGGCGCTGCGTGAGATCTATCCGCCGGGCTCCACGTTCAAGATCCTCACCGCTGCCGCCGCCCTGGAGCACGGCGTCGTGACCGACATCGACAAGCCGACCGGCGCCAAGACCCCGTACAAACTGCCCCTCAGCTCCACCCGCATCGGCAATGACGTGCCCGACGCCAACTGCGACAAGGTCTCGATGAAGACCGGCATGCAGTGGTCCTGCAACAACGTCTTCCTCGACATCGCGCACAAGGTCGGCAAGGACAGGATGCGCGAGACGGCGGAGCAGTTCGGCTTCAACGAACAGCAGTACATCCCCGTGCGCGCCGTCGCGAGCAGCTATCCCCGGCAGCTCGACCAACCGCAGACCGCGCTGACCGGCATGGGCCAGGGCAGCCTGACGAGCACCCCGCTCCAGATGGCGATGGTCACGGCGGGGCTCGCCAACGACGGCCTGGTCATGAAGCCGTACATGGTGGAGGAGCTGCGCGGCCCCGACCTGTCGACGATCGAGAAGGCCGAACCGCACGAGCTCAACCAGGCCGTCTCCGAGGACACCGCGGAGAAGGTGCAGGAGATGATGGAGAACACCGTCGAGAACGGCACCGCGAACAAGGCGAGGATCGAGGGTGTCACGGTCGGCGGCAAGACCGGCACCGCCCAGCACGGCGCGGACGTCAACGACGAGCGGCCGTACGCCTGGTTCGTCTCCTACGCCAAGACCCCCGGCGGCGACGAGTCCCCGGTCGCCGTCGCGGTCTTCGTCGACCCGTCCAACATGAGCATCCCCCGCTCGGAGATCGCGGGCGGCAGGCTCGGCGCGCCGATCGCCAAGGCGGTCATGGAGGCGGTCCTGGAGCGCTGATGACCCGGGGGAACGGCCCGGTGCGCCGGTCCCCCAGGAACGGCCCGGTGCGGATGCGTCCCGTTCACCCCTCCCACGGCAGCGGTCGGCTGTGCAGGACGTCCAGGCGGGACACGGCCCGCGTGAGCACCACGTACAGCCGGTGCGGCCCGCGCCGCTCGGCCGCCATGATCTCCGCCGGTTCGACGGCCACGACGTGGTCGTACTCAAGGCCCTTGGCGACCGAGGCGGGCAGCAGCGTCACGCGGGCCCCCGGATCGTCGGGGCCCGCCGCCTCGACGCCGCCCGCCGCGAGGGCCGCGCGCAGCCGCCCGGCGGCGCCGTCGGCGGCGATGACCCCGATGGAGCCCTCCCGCTCCAGCGCCGCCCGTACCGCCTCGACCACCGCGGGCACCACGTCCGGCACCTCGCGCACGCGCAACTCCCCCTCGCCGCGCATCGAACGGGCGGGCGGCACATCGACGTCCAGTTGCCCGAGCAGCCGGTTGGTGAGCGCGACGATCGCCCGGGGGACGCGGAACCCCGTCGTCAGCGGGGTGACCGCGGCCTCCGGCTTGCCGAGGTGGCCGAGCAGCTCGGGCCAGCTCCGGGCCGCCCAGGGCGTCGTGGCCTGCGCCAGATCGCCGAGCACGGTCAGCGAACCGAAGCCCGCCCTGCGCGCGATGGCCCTGCACTCCATCGGCGAGAGGTCCTGCGCCTCGTCGACCACGATGTGCCCGTACCCGGTGGGCCGTTCGAGCAGCCCCTCCACCTCGTCCATCAGCACGAGGTCGGCGGCGGTCCACTTGGCCGACTTGTACGAGCGCGGCGGCCCGGCCCACCGGATCGCCCGCTGCTCCGCCGCGTCGAGGACGCCGTCCGCCGCCCGCGCGAGCGCCGCCGGATCGGCGAGCAGCTCCGCGAGCACCTCGTCCGCCCTGACCCTGGGCCAGCTCGCGTCGACGAACGCGGTGACGGCGCGGGCCCCGGAGATCTTCCGCAGCCAGGTGCCGTTCCGGGGGCCCGAACGCCGCTCGGCCCGCGCCTGTACGAGGCGCACGGCCCGGCTGCGCACCCGCTCGCGGCCCGTGGCGTACGGCGGCTCCTCCCGCCGCACCCCTTCGACGACGCTCTCCAGGTCGCCGAGCGGCACCCGCCAGCGGTACGAGCCGTCCGGCACCGCGAGGTCATCGGTGGGCGGTGCGACACGGGCGTAGAGCGCGCGGCGCAGCACCTCGGCCATGCGGGCGTCGTGCTTCACGACGGCGGCGGCCTCGTCGTCGTGGGCGCGCACGGGGTGCCGCCCGACCTCGTCCGCCACGGTGGACTGCCGCACCCCGCTCTCGCCGAGCGAGGGCAGCACCTCCGCGATGTAGCGCAGGAAGGTGCGGTTGGGCCCGAGGATGAGCATCCCGGAACGCCGTACGCGCTGGGGGTGCGTATAGAGCAGATACGCCGCCCGGTGCAGGCCGACGGCGGTCTTGCCGGTGCCGGGGGCGCCCTGGACGCAGAGGGACGCGGCGAGTTCGCCCCGGACGAGGTCGTCCTGTTCGGGCTGGATGGTGGCGGCGATGTCCCGCATGGGGCCTACGCGGGGCCGCTCGATCTCGCGGG
>NZ_JASKYR010000458.1:0-6122 GCF_041028215.1 Streptomyces flavofungini | reverse complement strand
GAGCGAAGGGGCCCGGTCGACGGACCGGGCCCCTTCGAGGTTCCCCGGGCCCCGTATGTCAGTGCCGGGCGGTAGCGTCGGATCATGTCGAGTCCAGCGGCAGCGGCCGCAGTGCTGGAGGGGGTCCTCGAACGCATCACGTATGCCAACGAGGAGACGGGTTACACCGTGGCGCGCGTCGACACCGGCCGCGGCGGCGGCGACCTGCTCACGGTCGTCGGCTCACTGCTCGGCGCCCAGGTCGGCGAGTCCCTGCGGATGCAGGGCCGCTGGGGCTCCCACCCGCAGTACGGCAAGCAGTTCACCGTGGAGAACTACACGACGGTGCTCCCCGCCACCATCCAGGGCATCCGCCGCTATCTCGGCTCCGGCCTCATCAAGGGCATCGGCCCCGTGATGGCCGACCGCATCACCACGCACTTCGGCGTCGACACCCTCGACATCATCGAGACCGAGCCCAAGCGGCTCGTGGAGGTGCCGGGCCTCGGCCCCAAGCGGACCAGGATGATCGCCGCCGCCTGGGAGGAGCAGAAGGCCATCAAGGAGGTCATGGTCTTCCTCCAGGGAGTGGGCGTCTCCACCTCCATCGCTGTGCGGATCTACAAGAAGTACGGCGACGCCTCCATCTCCGTGGTGAAGAACGAGCCGTACCGCCTGGCGGCCGACGTCTGGGGCATCGGCTTCCTCACCGCCGACCGCATCGCCCAGTCGGTCGGCATCCCGCACGACAGCCCCGACCGCGTCAAGGCCGGTCTCCAGTACGCCCTTTCGCAATCCACCGACCAGGGCAACTGCTATCTGCCCGAGGAGCGCCTCATCGCCGACGCGGTGAAGCTCCTCCAGGTCGACACGGGCCTCGTCATCGACTGCCTCGCCGAGCTCGCGGAGGACGAGGAGGGCGTCGTCCGCGAGACCCTCCCCGGGCCGGACGGGGGCGACGACATCACGGCCGTCTATCTCGTCCCCTTCCACCGCGCCGAGCTCTCCCTCGCCGCCCAGCTCCTGCGCCTGCTCAGGACGCCGGACGACCGCATGCCCGCCTTCCGCGACGTCGACTGGGACAAGGCACTGGCCTGGCTCGCCCGGCGCACGGGCGCCCAGCTCGCCGCCGGGCAGAAGGAGGCCGTCAGGCTGGCGCTGACCCGCAAGGTCGCCGTCCTGACCGGCGGCCCCGGCTGCGGCAAGTCCTTCACGGTCCGCTCCATCGTGGAGCTGGCCCGTGCCAAGAAGGCCAAGGTCGTCCTCGCCGCACCCACCGGACGCGCCGCCAAGCGCCTCGCCGAGCTCACCGGCGCCGAGGCCTCCACCGTGCACCGCCTGCTCGAACTGCGGCCGGGCGGAGACGCGGCGTACGACAAGGACCGGCCGCTCGACGCCGATCTGGTCGTGGTCGACGAGGCCTCGATGCTCGACCTGCTGCTCGCCAACAAGCTGGTCAAGGCCGTGCCGCCCGGCGCCCACCTGCTCTTCGTGGGCGACGTCGACCAGCTCCCGAGCGTCGGCGCGGGCGAGGTACTGCGGGACATGCTCGCCGACGGTGGCCCCGTGCCCGCCGTCCGGCTCACCCAGATCTTCCGCCAGGCCCAGGAGTCCGGCGTCGTCACCAACGCCCACCGGATCAACTCCGGCGTCCCGCCCCTCACCCAGGGGATGAAGGACTTCTTCCTCTTCGTCGAGGACGAGACCGAGGACGCGGGCCGCGTCACGGTGGACGTCGCCGCGCACCGCATCCCGCGCAAGTTCGGCCTCGACCCCCGCAGGGACGTCCAGGTCCTCGCCCCCATGCACCGCGGCCCCGCGGGCGCCGGCAGCCTGAACGGCCTTCTTCAGCAGGCCATCACCCCGGCCCGCCCGGGTCTGCCCGAGAAGCGGTTCGGCGGCCGGGTCTTCCGCGTCGGCGACAAGGTCACCCAGATCCGCAACAACTACGAGAAGGGACAGAACGGCGTCTTCAACGGCACGGTGGGCGTCGTCACCGCCCTCGACCCCGACGAGCAGCGCCTCACCGTCCTCACCGACGAGGACGAGGAGGTGCCGTACGACTTCGACGAACTGGACGAGCTCGCCCACGCGTACGCGGTGACGATCCACCGCTCCCAGGGCAGCGAGTATCCGGCGGTGGTGATCCCGGTCACCACGGGCGCGTGGATGATGCTTCAGCGGAATCTGCTCTACACCGCCGTGACACGCGCGAAAAAGCTGGTCGTCCTCGTCGGTTCGCGCAAGGCTCTTGGGCAGGCCGTCCGCACGGTCTCCGCGGGCAGGCGCTGCACGGCCCTGGATTTCCGGCTCGCGGGACGCCGTATCCCGGCTCAGGGACGATTTGATCGATCAAACGAGTCGGAAACGTCACACAGCACTTTCGCAACCGGGGTGAAGGGGGCAGGATGAGCAGGTTGGCGGCACTGAGTGCCGCCGCTAGGCCCAATGGTCGACCCCGAGTGCACTCTCCAGGGCCAAATGGGGGATGGTAGAGACAGTCAGGGCACCTCGAAGAAGAGGCACAACGTCGGTGAGGGATGACGTGAGCGAGAACGGTAACAACGCTGTAGTACTGCGGTACGGCGATGGCGAATACACCTACCCGGTGATCGATTCGACCGTCGGCGACAAGGGCTTCGACATCGGGAAGCTCCGCGCCCAGACCGGTCTGGTGACCCTGGACAGCGGCTATGGCAACACCGCCGCCTATAAATCCGCCATCACCTATCTCGACGGTGAACAGGGCATCCTCCGGTACCGCGGCTACCCGATCGAGCAGCTGGCCGAGCGCTCCACCTTCACCGAGGTGGCGTACCTGCTGATCAACGGCGAGCTGCCGAAGGTCGACGAGCTGGCCACGTTCAAGAACGAGATCACGCAGCACACCCTGCTGCACGAGGACGTCAAGCGGTTCTACGACGGCTTCCCGCGTGACGCCCACCCGATGGCGATGCTGTCGTCCGTGGTCAGCGCGCTGTCGACGTTCTACCAGGACAGCCACAACCCGTTCGACGAGAAGCAGCGTCACCTCTCGACGATCCGCCTTCTCGCCAAGCTCCCGACGATCGCCGCCTACGCGTACAAGAAGTCGCAGGGCCACCCGGTCGTCTACCCGCGCAACGACCTCGGCTACGTCGAGAACTTCCTGCGCATGACCTTCTCGGTGCCCGCCGCCGAGTACGAGCTGGACCCGGTCGTGGTCTCCGCGCTCGACAAGCTCCTGATCCTGCACGCGGACCACGAGCAGAACTGCTCGACCTCCACCGTGCGCCTGGTCGGCTCCTCGCAGGCGAACATGTTCGCCTCGATCTCGGCCGGCATCTCGGCCCTGTGGGGTCCGCTGCACGGCGGCGCCAACCAGTCGGTCCTGGAGATGCTGGAGGGCATCCAGGCCACCGGCGGCGACGTCGACACCTTCATCCGCAAGGTGAAGAACAAGGAAGACGGCGTGAAGCTCATGGGCTTCGGGCACCGCGTCTACAAGAACTTCGACCCCCGGGCGAAGATCATCAAGGCGGCGGCGCACGACGTCCTCTCGGCGCTCGGCAAGTCCGACGAGCTGCTCGACATCGCGCTGAAGCTGGAGGAGCACGCGCTGGCCGACGACTACTTCGTCGAGCGCAAGCTCTACCCCAACGTGGACTTCTACACGGGCCTCATCTACCGCGCGATGGGCTTCCCGACCGAGATGTTCACCGTGCTGTTCGCGCTCGGCCGGCTGCCCGGCTGGATCGCCCAGTGGCACGAGATGATCAAGGAGCCGGGTTCGCGCATCGGCCGTCCCCGCCAGATCTACACGGGTGAGGTCCTGCGGGACTTCGTCCCGGTCGAGGGCCGCTAGAAGTCCTCGCGAAGCGGAAAGCGCCCCGCCATCGATCCCCCCACGGGTCGACGGTCGGGGCGCTTCCCTTTTTCCCGGTGCGGATTCCCCCCACGGGATCCGGCCGGGCGTTTTGGTGGCCCTGCGGTCCGCCGGGACGCGCGACGTCGGGAGGGCCGCTCAAGCTCCCCGACGCACGTGCCCCGGCCAACAACACAAACCGAGAACATCCCCCAAGATGTCCTCCGATGTCGGAAGACGTCCCCCAAGACATCTTCTGGCATCGTCCCATTAGACTCGCGACCCCCCAAGATGGTTACGTCCAGAGCAATGTGATCTGCGTCTCTTGCATATGTCCTGTCTATCCGCAAGAGCCCCGATATGTGGATAGAGGCAAGGGTGTGAAGGTGCTGAAACGGACATGTGAAGGGGGCATGAGAAAGTTCGAAGGATCATGAAAAAGTCCGCAGGCGCAGACTGTTGCTGACGACGAAGACCGACGAGAACGCCATCGCGGCCCCGGCGATCATCGGATTCAGGAGCCCGGCGGCGGCCAGCGGCAGCGCGGCGACGTTGTAGCCGAAGGCCCAGAAGAGGTTGCCCTTGATCGTGGCGAGGGTCTTCCGGGAGAGCCTGATGGCGTCCGCCGCCACCCGCAGGTCCCCGCGCGCCAGCGTCAGATCGCTCGCCTCGATCGCCGCGTCCGTGCCCGTGCCCATCGCGAGGCCGAGATCGGCGGTGGCGAGCGCCGCCGCGTCGTTCACCCCGTCGCCGACCATCGCCACCACCCGGCCCTCGTCCCGCAGCCTCCGCACGACGCCGACCTTCTCCTCCGGGAGCACCTCCGCGTACACCGCGTCGGGCGCGATGCCCACCCGTCGGGCCACCGCGTCGGCCACCGCCTTGTTGTCGCCGGTCAGCAGCACCGGTTCGAGGCCGAGCGCCCGCAGTTCGCGCACCGCCTGCGGGCTGGACTCCCGTACGGCGTCGGCGACGGTCAGCACGCCCCGCGCGACCCCGTCCCAGGCGACCAGCACGGCGGTGCGCCCGTCGGCCTCCGCCCGCTCTCCGGCCGCCGCGAGCGCCTCCAGGCCGGTGACCCCGGCGTCCGCGAGGAGCCGCTCCCGTCCGGCGATGACCTCGTGTCCCTCGACCGTGCCCCGCACGCCGAGCCCGGCGGCGTTCTCGAAGCCCTCGGGCGCGGGGAGTTCTTCGGCGCCGACGCCGAGCCGCTCGGCGGCACCCGCCGCCAGGGCGCGGGCGATCGGGTGCTCGGAGGCGTGCTCCAGGGCGCCCGTCAGGCGCAGGAGCTGCTTCTCGTCCGTGTCCCCGGCGGCGTGGACGTCCCTGAGCTCCATGCGTCCCGTCGTCACGGTGCCGGTCTTGTCCAGGACGATGGTGTCCACCGTGCGGGTGGACTCAAGGACCTCCGGGCCCTTGATCAGGATGCCGAGCTGGGCGCCGCGCCCGGTGCCGACCATCAGGGCCGTCGGCGTGGCGAGGCCGAGGGCGCACGGGCAGGCGATGATCAGGACGGCCACGGCGGCGGTGAAGGCGGCGGTCACGTCGCCGGTGGCGCCCAGCCAGCCCGCCAGCGTACCGGCCGCGATGAGCAGCACCACCGGCACGAAGACCCCGGCGATCCGGTCGGCGAGGCGCTGCACCCGTGCCTTGCCGGTCTGGGCGTCCTCGACCAGCCGCGCGATACGGGCGAGCCGGGTGTCGGAGCCGACGCGGGTGGCCCGTACGACCAGGCGGCCGGAGGCGTTCACGGTGGCCCCGGTGACGGTGTCGCCCACGCCCACGTCGACCGGCACGGACTCGCCGGTGAGCATCGAGACGTCGACCGCGGAGGCGCCCTCGACGACGGTGCCGTCGGTGGCGATGGTCTCGCCGGGCCGTACGAGGAAGCGGTCGCCGACGGCCAGGCGGCCGACCGGGACGCGCTCCTCGGTGCCGGACCGCAGCACGGTGACGTCCTTGGCCCCGAGTTCCAGCAGGGCGCGCAGGGCCGAGCCCGCCGTCCGCTTGGCGCGGGCCTCCAGCCAGCGGCCGAGGAGGATGAAGGAGATGACCCCGGAGGCGACTTCGAGGTAGATCGTCGACGTGCCGTCCCCAGGACCGGCCGTGAGCTCGAAGCCGTGCCGCATCCCCGTCATCCCCGCGTCCCCGAGGAACAGCGCCCACAGCGACCAGCCGAAGGCGGCGAGCGTGCCGACGGAGACGAGCGTGTCCATGGTCGCCGCGCCGTGCCGGAGGTTGGTGAACGCCGCCCGGTGGAAGGGCAGCCCGCCCCAGACGACGACGGGCGCCGCGAGGG
>NZ_JASKYR010000457.1:0-6859 GCF_041028215.1 Streptomyces flavofungini | reverse complement strand
CCTCCACCGAGACGTCGGGCGAGCGGCTGCCCGCCGTGAAGCGCGGCTCGGGCTCCTTGCGGGCATTGCCCGCGTTCTCATAGCCGTCGCCCGTACGGTCGCTGCCGAGGCCTCCCGCGCCGTCGCCGTCGCTCGCGGTGACCGAACTGCCGTCGTGGCCCTCGCCGGTGAGCGGGCCGCGGTAGGCCGCCCAGAGGGCGAGCACGGGGGCGGCCACCACGGTGGCGACGACGGTCGTGGTGACGGCACGCGCGCGCAGGCGGTCCCTGCGGGCGGCGTGGTCCTTGGGGTCCATCGGGAAGCCGCGCCGGTCATAGCGGGGGTGGGCGCCGCGCGCGCGTGGGCCGTGCGCCATCGCTTGGTGCAGGGCGGCCCGGGGGGCCGCCACGACGGGGAGTGTGGCGGGGCTGACGGCGGTGCCGGGCCAGGCGCCCGCTCCCGCGCGCTCGGCGGTGCGGCGGCAGCGCGGGCAGTCGTCGACGTGCCGGACCAGCTCGCGGCGGAGGGCCGCGCCGAGCAGGACCTGATGGTCGCCGGTGAGGCGGGCCACGATCGGGCAGCTCCCGGTCTCCACCACGGCGAGGGCGGCGCGGGTGCGCTCGACCTCGCAGGCGGCGGACGCGAGCAGCTCGCGGGCCTTGGCGGGGTCGAGGCCGAGCACGGCGGCGACCTCGGCGGGGGTGAGCTGGTGGCGCACGGCGAGCTCCAGCGCCTCGCGCTGCTCGGGGGTGGTGCCCGCGGCCTCCGGCCAGGCGAGCCGGGCCAGTTCCCCGCGGCGCTCCCGCTCGGTCTCCGCGGACTCCTCGCGGGCTCCGGGGGCCGTGCCCGCGCGGTGGCCGCGCTTGGCCTCGGCGAGCCGGCGCAGACAGACCCAGCGCGCCAGTGCGTAGAGCCAGGGCTTCAGCTCGCCCGCCGACTCCGGGCCGCGCGAGCCCCTGCGCTCGGCGATGTGCAGGACGTCGCCGAGGGCCGCGGTCGCCGCCTCGTGGTCGCACAGGACGGACAGGCAGTAGGTGAACAGGCCGTCCAGACAGGGTTCGTAGCGCGCGTGCGGGGTCGTCCGGGGCGCCTGGCGGGGCACCACCCGCTTGCGGGCGTCACGGTGCGCCCGGTGTGCGCCGGTCGCGTTCACTGGGGATTCCGGCCTGCTGGTCGTCACCGTGCGAAGGTAGGCGGATGATGCAGGCCCCTTCCGCCACCTTGAGCGTATTTAATCCTTACGGGTGAACCAATCCCTCGAAAGGGGACAGGAACCCATCATTCCGCACACGGGGACCCGCCGCCGAGGGGGTGGTGAACCGCGGGCGACGGCGTTGTCAGTGGCCTCCGCTACGGTTCCGACCATGGCTGCCCGTACGAAATCCGCCAAGGACCGTCCGTCCTACCGCTGCACCGAATGCGGCTGGCAGACGGCCAAGTGGCTCGGCCGCTGCCCCGAATGCCAGGCCTGGGGCACCGTCGAGGAGTACGGCGCGCCCGCCGTCCGCACCACCGCCCCCGGCCGCGTCACCTCATCCGCCGTCCCGATCGGCGAGGTCGACGGCCGCCAGGCCACCGCGCGCTCGACCGGCGTGCCCGAGCTGGACCGGGTGCTCGGCGGCGGCCTGGTCCCCGGCGCCGTGGTGCTGCTCGCGGGCGAGCCGGGCGTCGGCAAGTCCACACTGCTCCTGGACGTCGCCGCGAAGGCCGCGAGCGACGCGCACCGCACGCTCTATGTGACGGGCGAGGAGTCGGCGAGCCAGGTGCGCCTGCGGGCCGACCGCATCGGCGCGATCGACGACCACCTGTTCCTGGCCGCGGAGACCGATCTCGCCGCCGTCCTCGGCCACTTGGACGCGGTCAAGCCCTCGCTGCTCATCCTGGACTCGGTGCAGACCGTCGCCTCCCCGGAGATCGACGGGGCGCCGGGCGGCATGGCGCAGGTCCGCGAGGTGGCGGGAGCGCTGATCCGCGCCTCCAAGGAGCGCGGCATGTCCACGCTCCTGGTCGGCCACGTCACCAAGGACGGCGCGATCGCGGGCCCCCGCCTCCTGGAGCACCTCGTCGACGTGGTCCTCCAGTTCGAGGGCGACCGGCACGCGCGCCTGCGCCTGGTCCGCGGCGTCAAGAACCGCTACGGCACGACGGACGAGGTCGGCTGCTTCGAGCTGCACGACGAGGGCATCACCGGCCTCGCCGACCCCAGCGGCCTCTTCCTCACCCGCCGCGCCGAGCCCGTCCCCGGCACCTGTCTGACCGTCACCCTGGAGGGCCGCCGCCCCCTGGTCGCCGAGGTCCAGGCGCTCACGGTCGACTCCCAGATCCCGAGCCCCCGCCGCACCACCTCCGGTCTGGAGACCTCCCGCGTCTCGATGATGCTGGCCGTCCTGGAGCAGCGCGGCCGGATCACCGCCCTCGGCAAGCGCGACATCTACAGCGCGACGGTCGGCGGGGTGAAGCTCTCCGAGCCCGCCGCGGACCTCGCCGTCGCCCTGGCCCTGGCCAGCGCCGCGAGTGACACCCCGCTGCCGAAGAACCTCGTCGCGATCGGGGAAGTGGGCCTGGCGGGCGAGGTCAGACGGGTCACGGGCGTCCAGCGCAGACTGTCGGAGGCGCACCGCCTGGGCTTCACGCACGCGCTCGTGCCCGCCGATCCGGGGAAGATCCCGCCCGGTATGAAGGTCATCGAAGTCGCCGACATGGGTGACGCCCTGCGGGTCCTGCCGAGGTCGCGTCGCCGAGAGGCCCCACGGGAGGAGGAAGAGCGCCGGTAGACTTTGCCCTGGTCTCGCCCACCCGTACGAAGTCAGGCGTACGGAAGAGGCCAGGAGAACCTGCGACCGAGGGAGTGCAGTGGCAGCCAACGACCGGGCAGCGAATCCCGGCAAGCCCGGCGGAAGCTCCGCTGCCGATGGGCTGATGCGCGCCTCCCTGAGCGCCGTCGCCCCCGGCATGGCCCTGCGCGACGGCCTGGAGCGCATCCTGCGCGGCAACACCGGCGGTCTCATCGTCCTCGGCTGGGACAAGACCGTGGAGTCGATGTGTACGGGCGGTTTCATCCTGGACGTCGAGTTCACCGCGACGCGCCTGCGTGAGCTGTGCAAGCTCGACGGCGGCATCGTCCTCGACAAGGACATCACCAAGATCCTGCGGGCCGGTGTGCAGCTCGTGCCGGACCCGACGATCCCCACCGAGGAGACGGGCACCCGGCACCGCACCGCCGACCGCGTCTCCAAGCAGGTCAATTTCCCCGTCGTCTCCGTCTCGCAGTCCATGCGCCTGATCGCGTTGTACGTGGACGGTCAGCGCCGTGTCCTTGAGGACTCGGCGGCGATCCTCTCCCGCGCCAACCAGGCCCTGGCCACCCTGGAGCGGTACAAGCTCCGCCTCGACGAGGTCGCGGGCACGCTCTCCGCCCTGGAGATCGAGGACCTGGTGACCGTGCGGGACGTCACCGCGGTCGCCCAGCGCCTGGAGATGGTGCGCCGCATCGCCACCGAGATCGCGGAGTACGTGGTCGAGCTCGGCACCGACGGCCGCCTTCTCGCCCTCCAGCTGGACGAGTTGATCGCGGGCGTGGAGCCCGAGCGCGAGCTGGTCGTCAGGGACTATGTGCCCGAGCCCACCGCCAAGCGCTCCCGCACGGTCGACGAGGCCCTCGCCGAGCTGGACTCCCTCTCCCACAGCGAGCTGCTCGAACTCTCCACCGTGGCCCGCGCCCTGGGGTACACGGGCTCCCCCGAGACCCTGGACTCCGCGGTCTCGCCGCGCGGCTTCCGACTGCTCGCCAAGGTCCCGCGGCTGCCCGGCGCCATCATCGACCGCCTGGTCGAGCACTTCGGCGGCCTCCAGAAGCTGCTCGCCGCCAGCGTCGACGACCTCCAGACGGTGGACGGCGTCGGCGAGGCACGGGCCCGCAGCGTCCGCGAGGGCCTCTCGCGCCTCGCGGAGTCGTCGATCCTGGAGCGGTACGTCTGAGGCGGCCGACGGACCGAGTCCGTCAGTCCTTCGCCTATCGGCCCTTCGACCGTCGGCCCTTCGACCGCGTCAGTCCTTCTCCAGGACGAACGAAGCCTGGGCGGTGCCGAGTCCGGGTGCCTTGGCCTCGACCAGGTAGGTGCCGGGGGCGGCCTTCTTCGCCGGGGGCGTGGCGCACTTGTCGGCGCTCGCCGTGCGGTCCCACTCCACGGTGTGGGTGACGCGACCGTCGGCCGGGACGCGGAGCAGCAGGCTGCCGTCACCGGCGGGGCAGTCGTCCGAGGCCCAGAACGTGTCGTCGCCCTCGGCCTGAGTGATCGTCAGAACCGTTCCCTTGCCACCGAGGTCGACCTTGCAGGCCTTGCCGCCGCCGTTCTCCGCGATCAGCTCGAACTTGGGCTTCTCGCCGATCTCGTAGGTGTTGTGGACGCTGCGGACCTTCAGCTTGACGTCGCCCTTGACGCAGTCGGGCAGCCGCGTGCCCGCCGGGAGCCGGTCGCCCGAGCCGCCGCCGCCCTTGGCGTCGTCGCCCGAACCGCCGCCGGAGCCCGCCGAACCGCCCGCGTCCGAGCCGCCCGAACCTGCGGAACCGCCCGACCCCGAACCGTCTCCGTCCCCGTCGCCGTCACCCGAGCCGTCGTCCGACTCGTCGCGCCCGCCGGGGTGTTGACTGATCGCGGGGCCGGACTCGGAGGGGCCCGGGGTGATGGAGGTGGCTGGTCCGTTCTCGCCCGGCCCGTTGGCGCCGTTCTTCCCGCCACCGCCACCCATGGTGACGATCCACACGACAAGTAGCACCAATAGGCCGATTACGGACAGCAGAACGGCCCTCCGACGCCAGTAGATGGTGGAGGGAAGCGGCCCGACCGGATTGCGCAGAGATCCCACGCCCAAACCTTACGAGAGAAGTGGCTCTTCTCCCGCCCCACCCGCCGTCCTGAGTGACAAAGTTTGTTCGATCATCATTCTGGTTCCCGTTCCACGGCCTGGTCGTGGCCGGGTATCGGTCTGGTCATGGCCAGGTATCGGCCGCAATCCGCCCGAACCCCCCTCCACCCCTGTCGATCGTCAGGGTCGGGGACGGGTCGATCGCCGGATGCGCGGATTCGGAGCCACTCCGTACCGTCCATAATCATGGACACCATGGACGACGACCTCTACCGCGACACCCTCGACTTCGCCCACGACACACCGTCGTGGTTCCAGCACCTCGCGGAGGTGTGGACGGAGCTGGGGCTGCTGCTCTTCGGCGTGCTCTTCGTCGTCGCCTGGTGGCGGGCCCGTCGCGGCGACCCGCGCGCGCTGGCCATCGCGGTGCTCGCGCCCCTCGCCACGGCGGTGGCGTACGTGTGCAGCGAGGCGCTCAAGTCCGTGATCGACGAGGAGCGGCCCTGCCGGGCGGTGTCCGGAGCGTTGAAGCCGCTCGTCGAGTGCCCCGCCTACGGCGACTGGTCCTTCCCCAGCAACCACTCCACGATCGCGGGCGCCGCCGCCGTCGGCCTCGCGCTCGCCTGGTCGCGCATCGCGGCCCTGACGGTGCCGATGGCGGTGCTCATGGCCGCCTCGCGGGTCTTCGTCGGCGTCCATTACCCGCACGACGTGGCGGTCGGGCTCGTCTTCGGCGCCGCGATCACGTATGGGGTCGTGCGGCTCACCACGCGTCCGGTGGCGCGGGTCGCGCAGTCGATGCGGGGGTCGTCCACGGCGGTCGTGAAGTGGTTCGCGGGCCCCGGTCCCGCGCTCGCGCCGTCCCCGGCGGCCGATCCGGCGGCGTACGACACCCCGACGATGACATTCCGCCGCCATGATCAGTACGGGCGGGACGCGTACGGGCAGAACTCCTACGGGCAGGAGTCTTACGGGCAGGACCCTCACGGGCAGGACTCGCGTCGGCGTGGTTCGCACCGGCGGTGATCCGGTCGCCCGGTGACCAGATCAGTCAGTCCCCGGGGACGAGGTCCGCTTCGTAGGCGACGATCGCCGCCAGGACGCGGTTCTTGACGCCGAGGCGTTCAAGGACCGCGCTGACGTACGCCTTGACCGTGCCCTCCACCAGGTGGAGGCGGGCGGCGATCTCCGGGTTGGACAGGCCCGCGCCGACCAGCCCGAGGACCTCGCGCTCGCGCGGGGTGAGGGCCTCGACGCGGGCCCGCGCGGCGGCGCCCCGGTTCACCCGGCGGGCCTCGAAGCCGTCGATGACGTGCCGGGCCACCTTGGGCGAGAGGAACGCGGCGCCGTCCGCCACCGCCCGTACGCCCGCGATGAGTTCGTGCGGGTCGCCTGACTTCAGCAGGAAGCCGGTGGCTCCGCCGCCGAGGGCCCGGGAGACGTACGCGTCCTCGGAGAACGTCGTCAGCATGGCGACCGCGGTGCCCGGCACCGTACGTACGATCTCCTCGCCCGCGGCCAGGCCGTCCAGGCGCGGCATACGGATGTCGAGCAGCGCCACGTGGGGCCGGTGGGCCTGCGCGAGGGCCACGGCCTCGCGCCCGTCCGCGGCCTCCGCGACGACCTCGATGTCCTTGCCCGCGGCGAGGATGGCGCGGACGCCCGCGCGGATCATCGCCTCGTCGTCGGCGAGCAGGACGCGGATGGGGTCTGTCACGGATTTCCCTCTGTATCGGTTGGTGGGTCGGTCGGTAGGTCGGTCGGTCCGTCGGTCCGTCGGTTCATGGGGCGTCGGGCTGTTCAGGACGTGTCGGTCTGTTCGAGTTCGTTCGCCGTGGGGATCACCGTCTTGTCCACGAGGCGGCCCACGTCGGCGCCGTGCCTGCCGAAGCAGAGCCTGAAGTAGGGGACGGCGGAGAAGAGCCGGTCCTCGGCCCGGTAGTAGGCGCAGTCGGCGTCCGTGGGGGCGGGGGTCGGCGCGCGTTCCTCGGGCGGGTCCGACGCGGTCCGGTCC